>JANNMQ010000023.1:0-2786 GCA_031398045.1 Rubrivivax sp. | reverse complement strand
GGCGCAGTTTGTCGGCCAGCGGCAGGCGGCCCTGCGCCACGGCATTGATGCAGCGCGCCCGTTTGGCTTTGCCGGGGCTGAAACGCAGCAGCCACCCGTCCATCCACAACTGCTGGGGCGGCGCGCTGGCGTTGATGCCGGCGTCCTCCACACGCGACAAGAGATCGTCGCTAAGGGCAGGCGCAGGGGCGGCCGTTTCTGCAGCCTGGCCTTCGCCTTCAGCCAAGGCGCAACACCATCTCTTTGGCAAACTCGACAAAAGCCTGGGCGCCTTTGCTGGAGGGGTCGAAAGTAACGCCGGGCTGGCCGTAGCTGGGCGCCTCGGCCAGGCGCACATTGCGTGGAATCACGGTGTTGAACACCTTGTTACCGAAATGCGCTTTCAGTTGTTCGCTCACCTGCTGCTGCAGCGTGATGCGGGGGTCGAACATCACCCGCAGCAGGCCAATGATCTGCAAGTCAGGGTTGAGGTTGGCGTGCACCTGCTTGATGGTGTTGACCAGGTCTGACAAGCCCTCGAGCGCGAAGTATTCGCACTGCATGGGCACCACCACACCGTGGGCGGCGCACAGGCCGTTCAGGGTCAACAGGCTCAGCGACGGCGGGCAGTCAATCAGCACAAAGTCGTAACTACCCGCCACGGTGGCCAGCGCGGCTTTCAGGCGGCGTTCGCGGCGCTCCAAATCCACCAACTCCACTTCAGCACCGGCCAGTTCGCGGTTGGCACCCAGCACCTGGTAGCCGCCGTGGGGGCTGGGCTGGACGGCATCAGCCAGTAGGGTGGTCTCCAGCAGGACGTCATAAACGCTGGCTTTCAGCGCGCGCTTGTCGATGCCCGAGCCCATGGTGGCGTTGCCCTGGGGGTCGAGGTCAACCACCAGCACCCGCTGGCCCACCTGCGCCAGGCCAGCAGCCAGATTGACGGTGGTGGTGGTTTTGCCGACGCCCCCTTTTTGATTGGCGACGCAGAACACCCGCATGGCCGGGGTTGTTGTACGGCTCACTGGGACCCCAACTTGATGCCAAAGCCGACCAAGAAAATGCCGGCCAGCTTTTCGAGCCCTCGCGCCAGACGCTGGTGGGCACGCACCTGGGCGCTGACCGCACGGGCAAAGGCACACAACGTCAAGCCATAAGCCAAGGTGATGACGGCAATGGTGGCTGCCATGGCGATAAAAGTGACTGCACCCTGGTGTTGACCGGGGTCAATGAAAAGTGGGAAGAAGGCCATGTAAAACACGATGGCCTTGGGGTTGAGCAAGGTTATGAAAAAGGCCTGCTTGGCATAGTGGCGTGGCTCTATGCTGATGGGTGCGGCTGCACCGGGCTTGGCAAACAGCAGCTTCAAGCCGATGTAAGCGAGGTACGCCGCACCGGCCATTTGCACCACTTTGAAGGCCACCGGGTAGGCCGCCAGCAGCGCGGCCACGCCAGCCACAGCGAGCCACATCAAAACCTGGTCGCCCACTATGACACCCAGCGTCGCGGCTGCGCCAGCCCGCAAACCACCTTTGGCGGTGGACGTCAGCAGGGCAAAAGTGCCCGGGCCGGGCAGGGCCAGGAAAACCAGAATGGCAGCGCAGAAGGCGCCGTAGTCGGCAATGCCAAGCATAGAGATCGGCTTTCGTCAGGTCATCGGGGATTGCTGGCGAAGGGCAGCTTCAGCCAGCGCGCCGGGCCTGAAACCCTGACGCAGCAGGAAGGAGCGTAGCGTAGATTCTTCAGCCGCCATTCCGCCCGATCCATACCAAACAGCGCTCGGCCTCAAGCTGCGGAACCGCCAGTTGTTCCACGTGAAACAGGGCGACGTCTGGAGGCAGCGCGTCCAGTTCTTCCTGCGGAAGTTTGCCTTTCAGGGCCATCCAGACCCCGCCGCTGGCCAGGTGGCTGCGGGTCAGCTGCACAAAGTCAGCGAGTGAAGCAAAAGCCCGCGCCGTGATGACGTCAAACGGCGCGGCTTGCAGCGCTTCGACCCGCGCATGCGCCGACTGCAGGTTGGCCAGCGCCAAAGCACCGGCCACCTGGCGTACAAAAGCAGCCTTCTTTCCAACAGTGTCCACCGTCATCACCTGCAGCTGCGGCACCATCACAGCAAACACCACACCCGGCAAACCGCCGCCACTGCCCACATCCAGCAAGCGGGCTTGCTCCAGGCCGGATTGGCGAAGATGGCGCTGCAAAGGAGGCACTGCAGCCAGGCAGTCAGCCAGATGCTGAGTGAGCATGGCTGGACGCTCGCGTATGGCTGTCAAGTTGTAGGTGGCATTCCAACGCTGCATCAAGTCGATATAGCCCAACAGTCGACCCAGCTGATCGGCTGTGGGCTGCAACCCCAGGGGCTCACACACCCGCTGCCGCAGCCATTCACGCTCGTCAGCCTGCATCAAGCGGCAGAGGCTTCTGGTCGCCCCGATGTAAAACCCGCGAAGCGCCGCTTCTTCAGATGCACCAACAACAACGAAATGGCTGCGGGCGTCACACCCGAAAGGCGCGAGGCCTGGCCCAGCGTGGCGGGGCGGTGCCGCGTCAGCTTCTGTCGCACCTCAAACGACAGCGCGGCCACTTGGGCGTAGTCCAGCTCTTCGGGCAGTTTCAGGTTCTCGAAGGCTGCGGCGCGCTGCACTTCGTCAAGCTGCTTGCCGATGTAGCCAGCGTACTTGATGCCAATTTCCACCTGGTCGATCACTTCATCTGCGGCCCGTTGGCCCCATTCGCGCGCCAATGCAAATACGTGCAGGCCATCCGCGCGCACGACGTGACCTTCGGCATCGGCCCCGCCGGCACCG
>JANNMQ010000011.1:0-5630 GCA_031398045.1 Rubrivivax sp. | reverse complement strand
GCAGGTCCAGGTCGTCCAGGTTGTCTTTCGCGGCGAAGATGTGGAACGAATCCAGCCCCATGCCCAGGTTGGGGCAGTTGGCTTCATCGACGATCTGCCAGGCCTGCGTGAAGCGGTTGACGGTGCGGCCCCACGACAGCGCCTCATAAGCCACCTTGATGCCATAGGGAATGGCCAGCGTGGCCAGCTTGCGCAGGTCACGCGCCAGCGTTGCGGTGTCGCTGGCGGCGTGGCGGCTGGTGCTGCTGCAGGCCAGCAGCACCTTGCAGCCCAGCGCCGCGCACATCTCGATCATGCTTTTGGCGATGTCGACCTTGTAGTCGTGCAGTGTGCCGGACAGGCCTTCAAAGTCGCGCAGCACCTGAAAGCCGGTGCCTCGCAGGCCGCTGCTGCGCACCGCTTTCACGGCAGCGTCCAGGCCCTCGGGGTGGCCCACCACGTCGCGGGCACTCAGCATCACCTGGCCAAAGCCGGCGTCGCGCATGGCGCGCAGCTTGGCTTCCAGCGGCCCGGCCAGGCTGATGGTGTCCATGCCAAATTCGTCAATCTTCATGGGCTGCCTTTGCCGTTCAGCGCACGTCGTGCACCAGTTCAAAGACCACCGTTCGCAACATGTTGCGCGTGATGGCGCCTCGGTCGGTGACTTGCACACCCGCGCCTTCGACAAAACCCAGGCCGCGCTTGCGCAGCGTGGCCACCGCTGCCGGCACATCGGTGGTGCCAAAACCCATGCGGTGGAACAACTCCTGTTCGTCGTAGGCCACCGTCACCGGGTCGGGTTCGATCAGCTGCAGGAAAAAGCGGGCTGCACCTTCGCACGGGCTTTTCAGCAGTGTGCCTTTGGGCAGGATGCCAAAGCGTTCTTCTTCCGGCAAGCGCGTAAAGCCCATCAAGCGGCCGTAAAAGTCAGCCCAGTCTTCGGTGCGGTCGCGGCCGATGTACTGCACGATGCCAAAAAAGTGCAACCCGGCCACTGCAGGCGGCCGTGGGTCTACCCCCGGGATGGGTTTGAAGTCGATGTCAAAAATGGAAAAGTCTTCACAACGGTCGACGAAGTAGATGTGTGCGCCACCCGGGCCGTGGATGCCGGGGATGTTCAGCTCCATCACCTGCGCGTGGTTGGGCACGTCCCAGGCGCCCAGTTCCATTGCGCGTTCATAAGCGGCACGCGCGTCACGCACACGCAGCGCCACGGCCGACAGGCGCGGCGCACTGTCGTCAGCCGCAGCCAGCGTGGCGGGTGTGCCCTTCACCACGCCGGCGTGGGCGTTGACGACGATGTTCATTTCGCCCTGGCGGTACAGCAGCACTTCGCGCGAGCGGTGGCGCGCCACCGGCTTGAAGCCCAGTTGTTCCAGCACCTGGCCCAGCGCCTGCGGCTGGGTGGTGGTGTATTCGACATATTCAATGCCGTTCATGCCGATCGGGTTGGGGGCTTCGCCGATGGCTTCGCGGTCGGTGGCGGTGTGGGGCATGTGTTGCAGTCCTGAAGTTCGCGCTGTCGTCGGGGGGGTTGACCGTTGGCACAAGCCTGGGCGTCTGCCAAACCTGCGCCGCTGGCGGCGTCACATCAAAGCCGGCCTTGCAGCAACTGCTGCATGTGCGCCTGCATGCGCGCGGTATCGGGTTCACGGCCCGTAAACAGCCTGAAGGCGTCCACCGCCTGACCCACCGCCATGCCGGCACCGTTGGCCAGTTTGCAACCCAGCGCACCGGCGGTTTGTAGCAGCGCGGTGTGCAGCGGAAAGTAGACGATCTCTGACACCCACAGCTCTGGCCGCAGCAGTGCTGCCGGCAGCGGCAGGCCGGGCAGTTTGTCCATGCCGGTGGGTGTGGCGTGCACCAGGCCGCTGGCACCGGCCAGTGCGGCTGCGGCGTCGGTGGTGTAGCTGGCACGGCGGCCGGGGTACAGCGTGTTCAGCCGCTCGGCCAGTTCTCCAGCGCGCTGGGTGTCGCTGTCGACCAGCACCAGGGCTTCCGTCTTGATGCGCAGCAGTGCGTGGGCGATGGCCGAACCCGCGCCACCTGCGCCCAGCAGCACCACGCGTTTCAGGCTGACAGCGGGCAGCTGTTGCCTAAAGCCCCAGGTCCAGCCACTGCCGTCGGTGTTGTGTCCGGTAGTTTTGCCATCCTTGAAGACGACGGCGTTCACCGCGCTCACTGGTGTACCTTCGTGCTGCGCACTGAGGTATTCGCCTTTCGGGCGGCCGGGCAGGCTCATGGCTTGTGCTTCTTCGCTCAACGCGTCCAGCAGCGGCATCACCGCCTGCTTGCAGGGGTAGGTGATGTTCAGCCCGGCAAAGCCCATGGCGCGTGCCGCCGCCAGCAGCAAGGGCAGGGCGTCGGCGCCCTGCGGCTGGCCCGCCGGCACGCGGCCCAGGTCGATCAGCTGGTAGTGCAGGTGCAGCCCCTGGGCATGGGCTTCGGCTTCGTGCAGGGCCGGCGTCAGCGAACGCTGGATGCCTGAACCGATCAGACCCAACAGCAGCTTGTGACTGGCGCCAGACGACGGGTGCGGCGTCGCACTTTCAGGGCTGGATGTTTTCATGACCGTCATTGTTTTGGAGCTCGGCGCTCGACGGGGGCCTCTTGTTTGCGGAGCTTCAGCCTGCCTGCATCAGCGTGGGGGCGGGGTCCATCAGTCTGCGCGCTGACATTGCCGAGCGGGAGGGATGCGACCACCGCAAACGACTGTTTCATTCGCTGGTCGCTGGGCATGTTGGGCACTTTGACGCTTGCGCTCGAATCCGCTTCTGCTTGGACGCCACAGGCGCTTGACCTCAGTGTGGGGCCAGTGTGTCCACGGCGGGTGGCAAATTGAACAGGCTGGTGGCTTCGAGATCGAGCACTTCCACCGCAGCAGCATTGCTGAGTTGCCAGCGCCAGCGCAGGATGCCCAGCGTGGGCTTGCCGCGGGCGCGGCGCACTTCCAGCACGGTGGCCTTCAGCATCAGCTCATCGTCCGGGCGCACGGGGTGCAGCCACTTCACGTACGCCAAACCGGGCGAGGCAAAAGACTCGCCGCCCGCCAACGCGCTGTCTACCGCCAGCCGCATGGCGATGCCGCAGGTGTGCCAGCCGCTGGCAATCAGGCCGTTGTGAAAGCCCGTAGCGCTGGCCACCGGGTCGGTGTGGAACCATTGCGGGTCGTACAGTTTTGCAAAAGCGATGATCTCTTCCTGCTCGACCCGGTAAGGGCCCGCGGTGATCACCTGGTCAACGTAAAACTCGGCGAACTTCATGGGCTTGTCGAAAGTGGTCGGCGTCTGTGCAAATGCAACCCAGCGCCTGCAAGGTGCGAAAAAGAAAGGGCCCCGTTGCATGAACGCGGCCCCCGTCAGAACAAACGCATGGTGGAGAGGAGGAGGATCGAACTCCCGACCTTCGCATTGCGAACGCGACGCTCTCCCAGCTGAGCTACCCCCCCACGCGGCCAGCGAAGTTTAGCACCTGATGTTTGGCGCTTATGCATGCCGGTGGCTCTGCGCAGAGCCGGTTTGAACGTGGCGCAGGCAGCGTTGCGCAGCAGGCGCGGCAGCCGATTTCGATGGGCGGGTGACGCGACTGTTTCGCTTAGCATCCAGCGCGCCGCAGCCCTTGCTGTGCACAGAGGACACTCCCATGCGCCCACGACTGGACCCTGCCTGGCTGGACGGCCAGTACAACAACCGCTTGCGGGTACCCGACCACGCAGCCATCATGGCCGGCTGGACAGCAGCGTCCCGCCTGGTGCTGGACCAGCCGGGCAGCGCGTTGGACGTGGCCTACGGCGACGGGCCGGGTGAGAAGCTGGACATGTTTTTTCCGCACGCGGGCACCGTGGCCGATGGCGCGGCGCCGGTGATGGTGTTCATTCACGGCGGCTACTGGCGCGCACTGGACAAGGCCGACCACGCTTTTGTGGCGCCTGCTTTCATCGCTGCTGGGGCGCTGGTGGTGGTGCCCAACTATGCGCTGTGCCCGGCGGTGAGCATCGAACACATCAGCTTGCAGATGGCGCGTGCGCTGCAGTGGGTTTGGCGCCATGCCGCGCAGTGGGGCGGTGACCCGTCACGCATCATGGTGGCAGGGCATTCTGCGGGCGGGCACTTGGCGGCCATGATGCTGAGCTGTCGATGGCGAGATCTGGACGCAGAAGCACCGGTGCAGCTGTTGACGGGTGCATTGTCCATTTCAGGCCTCTTTGACCTGGAGCCCGTACGCCACACGCCGTTTTTGCAAACCGACCTGGCACTGACGCCGGCATCGGTGTCGCGTTTGAGCCCGGCTTTTTTTCCTCGCCCCAAGGCTGGCAAGCTGTATGCCACCGTGGGTCTGGAAGAAAGTGACGAGTTCTTGCGTCAGACGCGCTTGATCCGCGAGGTGTGGGGCCCGACCGCCGTACCTGTTTGTGAAACCGTGCCCAGGACCAATCACTTTTCGGTGTTGTCGCACCTGGTTGACCCGTCCAGCCGGCTGCACCTGCTGGCGTTGCGTCTGCTGGGCCTGGATTGAGTGACTGTGCCCGGCAAGGCCCCCATAAGCACTGACTGAAGCTGCCTGCGTGGAACGCGAGCAAAAAACTATGGTCTGCATTGATGCTTTGTATTGGCACTGCAGCCGGCGCTTTGGTAACGTCAGAAGCGGTTTCGTTGCCGCGCACAGCCTGTGCGCCAACGCCTGAACCGCCTTTTTGATCACCAGGAGCATGCCATGGGCTTGAAAGGTACGAAGACTGAACAGCACCTGAAGGACGCCTTCGCCGGCGAATCGCAGGCCAATCGCCGCTATCTGTATTTTGCAAACAAGGCCGACGTGGAGGGCCAAAACGATGTGGCCATGCTGTTTCGCAGCACCGCTGAAGGCGAGACCGGCCACGCGCATGGCCACCTTGAGTTTCTGGAAAACGGTTCGGGCGACCCCGCTACCGGCCTGCCCATAGGCAGCAGCCGACAGAACTTGGCCGCCGCTGTGGCGGGTGAAACCCATGAGTACACCGACATGTACCCGGGCATGGCCAAGACGGCGCGCGCTGAAGGTTTTGACGAGATTGCAGACTGGTTTGAAACGCTGGCCAAGGCTGAGCGTTCACACGCCAACCGCTATCAAAAAGCGCTGGACGCACTGGTCGACTGAACACCTGTTTTCTGAGGTGAACAAGGGGCTTCGCGCCCCTTGTCTGTTGGCGGGAAAATTGCAACCAGGGCTGCGGGTTTGCCCACCGGGTGTTTCGGCCACCTGTGACGCAACCCATGTTCATTCCAACAGGAACCGCACCATGCGCGAAGGCAATCTTGAAGCCCCCACCCGCCACCCCTTGGATTGGAAAAACCCGGCCTTCTACGACGAAAACAAGGCGCTGGCCGAGATGGAGCGCGTGTTTGACATCTGTCACGGGTGCCGCCGCTGCGTAAGCCTGTGCCAGAGTTTCCCCACGCTCTTTGACCTTGTGGACACCACCGAAGACGGCGAGGTGCACGGCATCAAGAAAGAGGCCTACTGGACGGTGGTGGACCAGTGTTACCTGTGTGACCTGTGTTACATGACCAAGTGCCCGTACACACCGCCGCATGCCTGGAATCTGGACTTCCCGCACTTGATGCTGCGAGCCAAAGCCATCAAGCACCAGCAGGGCCATGTGACGGCCAAAG
>JANNMQ010001157.1:0-3285 GCA_031398045.1 Rubrivivax sp. | reverse complement strand
GCCGAACTGACCTGGGCCTTGATCATGGCCGCCATGCGCCGGCTGCCACAGTACATCGGCACCCTGAAACACGGCGCCTGGCAACAGTCGGGGCTGAAGTCCGCCTCCATGCCCGGCAACTTTGGCCTCGGCATGGTGCTGGCTGGCAAGACGCTGGGCGTCTGGGGCTACGGCCGCATTGGCAAGCTGGTGGCCGGCTACGGCAGAGCCTTCGGCATGCGTGTGATGGTCTGGGGCAGCCACGAAAGCCAAGCCCGGGCGCTGGCCGACGGCCTGGAAGTGGCCGCCGATCAATCGGCGCTGTTCCGGCAATCGGACGTGCTGAGTCTGCACTTGCGCCTGAGCGACCGCACCCGCGGCCTGGTGACGCTGGACGACCTGTCGAGCATGAAACCCACGGCCTTGCTGGTGAACACATCACGTGCCGAACTGGTGGCCGACCACGCCCTGGTGGCTGCGCTGAACCGCGGCCGCCCCGGCATGGCGGCGGTGGACGTGTTCGAAAGCGAACCCATTTTGCAGGGTCACCCCTTGCTGAGGCTGGAAAACGCGGTCTGCACGCCGCACATCGGCTATGTGGAACTGGACAGCTATGAGATGTACTTCAAGGCTGCCTTCGAAAACATCATCAACTTCATCGAGAAGCGGCCGACCAACCTGGTCAACCCCGAGGCCATGCGGGTGCTGCGGTGAGGGTGGGCCTGTGACCAGCGGGCAGCCCGTACGCTTGCACTGCCGCGGCCTGGTGCTGAAGTGTGAGCGAGGAGCACGCTGTTGAGCGTGCAGCCCCCGGTTGCGTCCGCGGCGCCGTCGCCGATGGCCTTGTTCTGGGCCTTTACGCAGCTGGCGCTGCAGGGTTTTGGCGGCGTGCTGCCCGTGGCGCAGCGTGAATTGGTTGAGAAGCGCCAGTGGGTCCAACGTGACGACTTTCTTGCGCTGCTGTCGCTGGCGCAGGTGCTGCCCGGCCCCAACGTCATCAACCTGGCGTTGATGATCGGCGACCGTTTTGCCGGCACGCGCGGCGCGGTGGCGGCGCTGGCAGGCATTTTGGGGGTGCCACTGCTGCTGGTGTTGGTGCTGGCGGTGGCGGTGCAACAGCTGCAACAGTGGCCGCTGGTGACCGGGGCGCTGCGCGGCATGGGCGTGGTGGCGGCGGGCCTGGTGATTGCCACCGCGCTGAAACTGGCCGAAGGTTTGCGCACCAACGTCTTGGGGCCCTGGGTTTGCGCCTTGCTGGCGGCCGGTGGCATGGTGGCGGTGTCGCTGCTGCGCTGGCCGCTGCTGTTGGTGGTGCTGGGCTTGGGTGGTGCGGCCTGCCTGGCAGCCTGGTTCAAGTTGAGCCACACGGGGCGGTGTCCTTGAACGAGGCCGTGGGTTGGACCGCCATCGCCTGGGGCCCGGGCGGTTACAACGCAACCCAGCTGCTACAGCTGTTTTGGCATTTTGCGGTGCTCTCGTTGCTGGCCATTGGGGGTGCCATGACCACGGCACCCGACATGCACCGCTTTGTGGTGAACCAGCACGGCTGGCTGACCGACGGCCAATTTGCAGCGTCGGTTGCGCTGGCGCAGGCGGCGCCCGGGCCCAACGTGCTGTTTGTCGCCGTTGTCGGTTTCAACGTCGCAGGGCTGGCAGGTGCAGCAGCCACGCTGGTGGGCACCTTGTTGCCCTCCACCACCCTGGCGCTGGCCGTGGTGCGCTGGGGCCGCCAAAATGAAGGGTCGCGCGGCCTGCGCGCCTTCAACACCGGCATGGCACCGCTGACCATCGGCCTGCTGTTGGCCACCGGCTGGGTGCTGCTGCGGCCCAGCGGCGGGCAGCTGGGCACACTCGCACTGGCCGGCGCTACCGTGGCCCTGATGATGCGGACGACGATCAGCCCCGTGTGGCTGATAGTCGCTGGGGCGCTGGTGGGGATGCTGGGCTGGGTGTAACGGGCCGGCGCTGGCGCAAAGCTTCAAACAGGCACACGCCAGCGGCCACCGACACGTTCAGGCTTTCCACCGCCCCTGCCATGGGGATGCGCACCAGCTGGTCGCAGGTCTTGCGTGTCAGCTGGCGCAGGCCCTGCCCTTCAGCACCCAACACCAGGGCCACAGGGCCACTGAGGTCGACGTCGTACAGGCTGTGGGTGGCGTCTTCGCAAGTACCGATGACGCGGATATCCCGGTCCTTCAATTCAGCCAAGGCACGCGCCAGGTTGGTGACCATCAGGTAAGGCACGGTCTCAGCAGCGCCACTGGCCACCTTGGCCACCGTGGCATTCAGGCCCACCGCGTGGTCCTTCGGGGCCACCACCGCGTGTGCACCGGCGCCGTCGGCCACCCGCAGGCAAGCACCCAGGTTGTGCGGATCGGTC
The DNA here is from genome assembly GCA_031398045.1 of Rubrivivax sp. GTDB lineage: Bacteria > Pseudomonadota > Gammaproteobacteria > Burkholderiales > Burkholderiaceae_C > Rubrivivax. The sequence continues at coordinate 926 of JANNMQ010001157.1, read as the reverse complement.
ACACCGTCCAGCACCAACACCAGCGGCGGGCCCTGCACGCCGTCCAACACGTCGTCCAGGGTGTGTCTCATGGCCAGCGGCGTTACACGCGCCACCACGCCCTGATGACGCGTGCCACCGGCCAGCTGCGCCAGGCGTTCGGCGTCGCTACCCACCAGGCGTGCACCGGCATCCTGCGCGCGCTGCACAAACTGCCGCATGCGGGCATCTCGCCGGGTGCTGTCGACATGGATTTCAAGGATGGATTGCGGCGCCGTCTTCAGCCGCACGGTGACGGCGTGAAAGCCGAACAGAACCTTGGTGCTCATGCTTGCATGCTAACGGGCAGCGCAGCTACCACCAGCCCAACTGCCGGCCCACCAGCAGCACGCCCAAGAGCACGGGTTGGTGCAGCATGTAAACGCTGAGCGACCAGCGGCCCAGCACCGCAGCCGGCCGCAGCGCTACCGGCAGATCTGCAGTCAGTAGCGGCCATGGGCGCTGCACCGCCACATGGCCCGCTGCCAAGCCCAGCAGCATCACCCCCAACCACGGCAACACAGGCACCCAGTCTTCGGTGATGGGCGGCCGTGTGACCAGGCCCACCCAGTGGGTCCACGGCGTGTTGAAAAAAGGATGCCGAACCACGGTGGGCAACAGCAAGGTCACCACCCCCAGCGCGGCCCAGGCCAGTGGGCGCCCGGGCAGGCCCAGCGCGAGCAAGCGGGCCAGCACCAGCATCACCGCCAGGCCGTGCAAGACGCCAAACCCGATCCAGCTCTTGGGAAACATCAGCGCAGACCCCACGCTGACCAGCAAAGCGCAGGCAGCCACCTGCCACCAGCGGCGCCAGAAGCGCCGCCAGCTTTGCCCCTGCTGCAGCGCCACAGCGACGGAAACACCGGCACAGAAAACAAACAAGCTGACGATGGCGGTGCGCTGCCAGG
>JANNMQ010001153.1:0-3085 GCA_031398045.1 Rubrivivax sp. | reverse complement strand
CTTTGGCCTTCAAGGCCGCCAGCGTGGCTGGGATGCGGCTCACAGCGCACCACCCTTGACGCTCTGGCCTCGGCATGAAGGGCGGCAGAAAAATTCAGCGCCGCTCAGGTCGGCCACGGTGCCGATGTCTTTGTCACCCCGGCCCGACAGGTTCACCAGCAGGTGCTGGTCGGGCCTCAATGTTGCCGCCAGTTTCATCGCATAAGCCACCGCGTGGCTGCTTTCCAGCGCCGGGATGATGCCCTCGGTACGGCACAGACGGTGGAAGGCGGTCAGCGCTTCGCCGTCCTCGATGGCGACATATTCGGCGCGGCCGATGTCCTTCAAGTACGCGTGTTCAGGGCCCACGCCCGGGTAGTCCAGGCCGGCGGAGATGCTGTGCGTTTCGGTGATCTGGCCGTTGTCGTCCTGCAGCAGGTAGGTGCGGTTGCCATGCAGCACACCGGGGCTGCCGGCCGACAGCGATGCGGCATGTTTGCCGCTCTGCAGGCCCTGCCCTGCGGCCTCCACACCGATCAGGCGTGTGGCCTCAAACGGGATGTAGGGGTAGAACATGCCCATTGCGTTGCTGCCACCGCCGACGCAGGCAATCACGGCGTCGGGTTGCCGGCCCGGAGGGCCGTCCAAGTGCGCCACCTGTTCGGGCATCTGCCAGAGGCATTCGTCACCAATCACGCGCTGAAAGTCGCGCACCATCATCGGATAGGGGTGCGGGCCGGCCACGGTGCCGATGATGTAGAACGTGTTTTCGACGTTGGTCACCCAGTCGCGCAGCGCTTCGTTCAGCGCGTCTTTCAGCGTTTTGCTGCCCGACTCCACCGGTACCACGGTGGCGCCTAACAAGTGCATGCGGTAAACGTTGGGGCTTTGGCGTTTGATGTCTTCGCTGCCCATGTAGACCACACATTCCATGCCGTAACGGGCGCAGATGGTGGCCGTGGCCACACCGTGCTGGCCGGCGCCGGTTTCGGCAATCACACGCGGCTTGCCCATGCGGCGCGCCAGCAGCGCTTGGCCGATGGTGTTGTTCACCTTGTGCGCGCCGGTGTGGTTCAAGTCTTCGCGCTTCAGGTGGATCTGCGCGCCGCCAATTTCACGGCTCAAGCGCGCCGCGTGGTAGATGGGGCTGGGGCGGCCGACAAAATGCTTCAGCTCGTGCTTGAACTCGGCGACGAATTCAGGGTCCACGCGGTAGCGCGCATAAGCCGCTTCAAGTTCGTGCAGCGCGTGGGTCAGGGTTTCAGCGACAAAACTGCCGCCGTAAGTGATGCCGTTGACAGGCCCGAAATGCCCGTGGGCATCGGGTTGTTGGTAGTTCAACATGGGGTGCTTTCAGATTCGGTTCATCGGCACACAACGCTCAAGCTGTTTTCAGCTCGTCGGCGTTGCGCACCGCCAGGCAGAACTGGCGCATCAGCTCGGCGCTTTTCACGCCTTTGCTGACTTCAACGCCAGAGCTCACATCAACGGCCCAGGGCCGGACGCGAAGCACCCCATCGGTCACATTGGCAGGACTCAACCCACCAGACAAAACGACCGGAAGGGGCACGCTTGGAGGAATCTGTGACCAATCGAAAACCTTTCCGCTGCCGCCATAGCCCAACACATGGGTGTCGAGCAACAAGGCTTGCGCGCTTGCATACCGCTGGGCGCAGTTTAACAAATCAAACCCCGGCGCCATGCGCGCGGCCCGGATGTAGGGGTGGCCTGCAGCTTCGCATTCGGCCGGGGTTTCGTCACCATGAAACTGCAGCAGCGCCTGCGGCACCTGCTGCGTGGCCTGCCGCACCTCAGCCGGCGTGGCATTCACCAGCAGCAGCACCGGCATCACAAAAGGCGGCAGGCGCCGCACCAGTTGGGCGGCACGCGCGGCCGTCACCTGGCGCGCGCTGCCAGGCCACAGCACAAAACCCAGCGCGTCAGCGCCGGCTTGCACCGCGGCGTCCACGTCGGCTTCACGGGTCAGGCCACAAATCTTGATGCGGGTTCGGGTCATGCAGGCTTGGGTCCAGAGGTCGGGTGATCAACCCGCCCCCGGGCAGCCAATGGTGAGCAGGCACTTCGGTGGGCAGGCCAAGGTCGCTATCGTAGGCGGGCCCCAGGAAGTACAGGCCGGCCGCTGAAAATGTAGGGGCAGCCGCATCGCGGCTCTTGGCCAGCAGCACCTCGGTCATCCAGCCCGGCGCGCGCAAGCCCGCGCCCACAGCCAGCAGACAACCCATGATGTTGCGCACCATGTGGTGCAGGAAGGCGCTGCCTTCGAAGTCGAAGGCCCAGTAGGCGCCACGGCGGCTGATGTGCAGCCGGTACAAGGTTTTTACTGGAGACAAGGCCTGGCAGGCAGCGGCACGGAAAGAGCTGAAGTCGTGTTCACCCAGCAGCCCGTTGGCAGCGTCCTGCATGGCGTCGCCATCCAGCGGCTTGAAGGTCCAGCCCACCAGCCCTTCTTCCAGCGCGGGGCGCACGGGCGACTGCAACAACACGTAGAGGTAGCGCCTGCGCCGGGCACTGCTGCGGGCATGAAAGTGTGCAGGCACCGGGTGGCACCACTGCACCGCCACGTCGGCGGGCAAGTAGGTGTTGACCCCGCGCACCCAGGAATGACTGTCGCGCTGCAGCGCGGTGTCGAAGTGCACCACCTGGTTCAGCGCATGCACGCCAGTGTCGGTGCGGCCGGCACACCGGGTGCGCAGCGGTTGGGTTGCAAACCGGTGCAAGGCCTGTTCCAGCACATCTTGCACCGTTTGTCGGCTGGGCTGCGACTGCCAACCCTGGTAGGCCGTGCCGCGGTAGGCCACGCCCAAAGCCAAGCGCTGGGCGGGCGGGGCCAAGCCTCTTAGCCCAGTTGGTCCAGCATGCCCTGCGCTTTGGACTTCAGCACACCGCTGGCTTTGGCGAGCACTTCTTCCAGCAAGTCGCGTGCACCTTCCAGGTCGCCGATCTGGCGAAACTCGTCGGCCAGTTCCAGCTTGCGCGCCAACGGGTCGCTGTCGCCCCCTTCGCCGGCCCCGGGCGCATTGAGGTCAAAGTCGGCAAAGTCGACGCTGGTGTCAGCCGACAAGGGTGCGGTGGCCGGCCCTTCGGC
>JANNMQ010001133.1:0-1821 GCA_031398045.1 Rubrivivax sp. | reverse complement strand
ACTACTTCGATGTGCACCACACCGTGCACGACACGCTGGACCGTGTGGACCCTGCCACGCTGCCACAAAACATGGCCTGCTGGGCCGTCACGGCCTGGCTGGCGGCGCAGGCGCCGCTGGGGTTTGGGCCCATCAGTTTGTAGACGCTGTGGCCCCTTCGGCAGCGGGTGGCCGCTGCGCTGCAGCGCATCGTTGCCCAGCGCGCCAGAACCCCCGGGTTGCGCAAGTGGCGCACCCACCAGGCCCAACAACTGACGTCGGAAGTGGTGCTGAACCCGGCGCTGCTGAACAGCGCCTTGGCTCAAGACGGCGGCGCACAACGGCTGTGCAGCATGCGGTTTGGAAGACGCTCTTCAGGCCATTCCACAGTTGTACAATTTGGATGTACAACTCTTCATAAGGGCCCCCGATGGACAGCGTTCCCTATAGTGAAGTGCGCGCTCACCTGGCTGAAACGCTCAAGCAGCTGGAACTTCGTGAAGAGCCCATCTACATCTCACGCCGCGGCGAACCCGCTGCCGTACTGATGTCGGTGGCCCAGTTCGAGCGCTTGCAAAACCGGTCTGACGGCCCAGCCGCCCGCATGCTGGCGTGGCGCGCCAGGCAGGCGCAAGAGCTGGAGGCCTGGAAGCACGAACCCGACCCTTGGGCCGATGTGCGTGACCGCAGACCGTCGCGCCCGGTAACCTGGGCTGACGACATGGCAGAGCCGGGCAAGCCCTGACCGTGGAAGCGGGTGCCAACTTGCTCTGGCTGTTGGACACCAACACCATCTCTGAACTTGGCCGTGTGCAAGCGTCCCGTCGCGTGGTGCAGCGTTTTACCGAACAGGCTCACATGGCCGCTATTCCGGCCATGGTCTGGCAGGAACTGTGGTTTGGCGTGTTGCGCCTGCCTGACGGCCGACGCAAGGTCGAACTGAGTCTGTTCGTGCAAAGCGTGGCGGGCAGCCTGCCCAAGCTGTCCTACGACGAAACCACGGCTCGTGAGCACGCTGCATTGCGTGCCCAGCAAGCGGCGCGCGGCCGCGTGCTGGGTGAACCCGACGCACACATTGCGGCGGTGGCGATCACCCAAGGCCTGACCCTCGTCACCCGCAACACGCGCGACTTCGAAGGCCTGCAAGGCCTGCGCTTGGCCAACTGGTTCGAAGACTGAGCGTTTGAGAGTCGTTCCATCATGCCCGCTCACCGCCCCAAAAGGTGCCCGCTCGTCGTTGCACATGCTCACGGTGCCCGGGCTACAGCTCCGCTTTGCGTCTAAATCGGACACGTTGTAAAGCGTTGCTCGGACACGCTTGAAAAACTCTCGGCTCACTCCGCCGCGGCATGGTCGGTTGCTGCAGCCTCTTCGCTGCGCAGCCGGCTGATCATCACCCGGGCTGCCTGCGTGATGTGCTGGCGCGCCAAGGTTTCGGCCGCTGCGCCGTCGCCTGCCATCACCGCATCAAGCATCAACTCGTGCTGGTTCCAGATGTCGCGTGGCAATTCGTCACGCATCAGCACCTCGCCCATCACGCGCTGGGTGTAGGTCCACTGCGCTTCCATCATCGGCGCGATCAACGGGTTTTCCGACAGTGCGTAGATGAAGTCGTGCAGCTTCAGGTCGGCGGCAATCATCGCCGCCACCGAGCTGCCGGCGGCCGCCTTGCGCCCCTGCTGAATCAGCGCCGGCCCCTGCTTCTTCGCCCGCGCGGCGTTGTGTTCAGCCGCCTTGCGGAAGGCCAGCCCTTCCATCACCGCGCGGATGTCGTACAGGTTGCCGACCTGGTCCAGGTCCAGCGCCGCGACGATCAGCCCGCGCCCCGGTGCGTCGCGCAGC
>JANNMQ010001041.1:0-1564 GCA_031398045.1 Rubrivivax sp. | reverse complement strand
GAGGTCGCATGCCGCAAGCGTAGCTTGAACGTGACCTGGCCGGCAGACAAAGATGCCACCTGCGCGTTGCTCAAAGCCGCCACACCGCTGGTGCCGAGGGCGGCGATGTCGCCCGAATCAATGCCGGCAAAAGCAGCGGTGCCGATGGCACGCAGTTGTGCGGTGCTCAGTGCGCCGATCTGGGCTGAGCCCATGGCGGCGAAGTCGGCCGATGACAGCGCGGCCACCTGGCCGGTGCTGAAGGCCTGGATCTGCGACGTGCGCAGTGCTGCCACCTGGCTGTCTTGCAGCGCCGACACCTGCGCCGTGGCCATGGCCGCGATCTGGCCCTGGTTCAAGGCGCTGATGGAACTGGTGCTGATGACGGCAAAGTCGGCCGTTTCCAGCGCCCGCACCTGTGCGGTGGTCAGTGCGCCTATCTGCGCCGACGTGAGGGCCTGCACTTGCGCCGTGCCGAGTGCTTTGACAGCAGCAGTGGACAGCGCTGCGGTTTGGCTGCCCGTCAGCGCTGCGATGTCCCGCGACTCGAAGGCTGCCACCATGGTGGTGCTGAGTGCTCGTAAGCCCGAGGTGGTTATCGCCGACATTTGGCCCACCGTGAGTGCCGCAATCTGGTCCGCATTGAAGGCTGCCCAGTCTTCAGTGGTCAGCGCCGCAATGGCAGAGGTCGTCAAAACGGCGATCTGCGATGTCGTCAGGTTCGGGATATTGGTGGCCATGGCTCAGTCCTTCGATGCCGACCGGGCTTGGAAGCTGCCTGCACGCGCAGGCACGCCGGTTCCCGGTTCATGTCTTCGACATATCGGGCAGGACCTACCTGAACTTGAGGATGTGGGCCGTAACGGCCACAAAGCAGGCGCTTATCGGGGGCCGAGCGGCAGGGGGGCGGCCGAAGTCTTGCTGACCGTGAACAGATTCACAGGGGCCGGGCTTGTTTTCCCTCGCAAAGAGAGGGCAAAAAACAGCTACTTGCGGCTGTTGTCCAACGAAGGCGGCGGCGTGTAGCCCAGTTCGCGCGCACGGTCTTCAAACTGCGCCGCCAACAGCGGCTGGTCGGCGCGCCGGTAGTGCAGCGCCAGCTCGTAACTGGCAATGCCATTGCCCAGCGCCGCGGCGTACTGCATCCAGCCTTCGTAGCGGCCGACGTTGAAGCGGCCCGACTGCCGTCCGAAGCTGCGGCCCACGCGGGCTGCGGCGTCCTTGTCACCACGCCCGGCTTTCAATACATCGGGTGGCGGTGGTGCGGCCGCTGCCGCTGACGGTGCTGACGGTGCTGACGTTGCTGGCGTTGCTGACGTTGTGGGTGCTGCGGGCGTTGCAGCAACGGCCGCAGGCACAAAAGCACTGCGGAACAGGCGCACGTCGCTGCGCGACAGAATCTGTGCCGCCTCCAGCGCGCCTTCGCGCGCCACCAGCGCACTGCCCGCCAGTTGGCTATTGGGGTGACGTTCCAGGAAACCGGCCGCTGCACGCACCACATCAGCCGGCCACACGGCGGCTTGCCCCAGCGCCCAGTCATCGGACTCGCTGCGGTCGGCAAAACGGGGCGGCACCACCCGCGCTG
>JANNMQ010001030.1:0-3183 GCA_031398045.1 Rubrivivax sp. | reverse complement strand
GTTGCCCGTGGAAAAAATGCCCGGCTCCGGGCAGCACGGTGACCGGCAGTTGTTGTGGCCGCGCCCAGTCCAGCACCGCCTGCAGCGGCACCACGTCGTCGGTTTCGCCGTGCACCAGCACGGTGTCGGTGGGCACCGGCGCGGCCACAAAGTTCACCACCGCCGGCGCCACCAGCACCAGGCGTCGGGCGGCCAGCGCGGGGTCTTGCGCCAGTCGCGCTGCCAGTTGGGTGGCCACATAAGCGCCAAACGAAAAACCACCCAGCACCAGTGCCTGGCCGCTGCTGCGGTGCGCGGCCAGCACCGCAGCAGCGTCATCAATTTCGCCGCGGCCTTCGCCCCAGCTGCCTGCCGAGCCGCCGACGCCGCGAAAATTGAAGCGCACCGTGGTGCAGCCCAGTTGCACCAATGCGCGCGCCAGGGTCTGCACCACCTTGTTGTCCATCGTGCCGCCGTGCAGTGGGTGCGGATGGCACAGCAGCGCCAGCACACCCGTGTGCAAGGCACCCGCGGCAGGTTCGTCGGTGGCGCATTCCAGGGCCCCGGCTGGCCCTTGAACCACGCTGCGCTGTGTGGCCGGGTTCATCGGCCCACGGTGGGCGGCAGCAGCAGGCGCTGCACCACTTCGCCCTTGGCCAGGTGCTGGTCGACGATGTCGTCGATGTCGTGGTGGTCCACATAGGTGTACCAGACACCTTCGGGATAGACCACGGCCACGGGGCCGCCCGCGCAGCGGTCCAGGCAACCCGCCTTGTTGACCCGTGTGCCGCCGGGGCCGGCCAGTTGGGCCGCTTTGACGCGGGACTTGCAGTGGTCAAAGGCCGCTTGTGCGTTGTGCTGGGCGCAGGCGGCTTCACCGTTGCTGCGCTCGTTCAGGCAATAGAAAATGTGATGTTTGTAATAGCTCATGTCGCAATTGTAGGTAGCGCCTTGTTGCAGCCTGCGCGCCGCAGTGCCATTCAGGCCTGCAACTGTCAGCCCCTGTGTGCTGGACTGTCGCGCTGTCCCAGGCGCGCCAGCAGCCACACCATGGCCGCATAGGGCCAGAGCCAGCCGATCCACTGGGCCAGCCCGTGAAAGCGCACAAAGCGGCCCAGTTCCCAGGCCTGCAGGCTCTGCGCAAAGTAGGGGTTGGCCGGCGCGTGCGCCACACCCACCACCAGCCCCGTCAAACACACCAGACCCAACCCGGCCACCAGGCGCCGGCCCAGCGGCATCCACAGCAGGGCCACCACAGCGCCCAGCCCCATGCCCAGCGTGGCCACCGGTGATGCCCAGGCCAGTGCATGCCAGGGCCCAAAGTTCAGCAACGTTGACAGCGTCATGCCGGCGCAGCCCACCACCAGGGCCCCGACCACCAGCGTCAGCCGCCGCCAGCCCGGTGCCACCACGGAATAAGCCAACAGGCAAGGCGACAGCAACCCCAGTGCCACGATCAACATTTGCGCCAGAGCACCCAGCGGCGCTGAACTTTGTGCGGGCGCCGCCACCAGTTCATGCACAGCCTCGGCCCAGGGCACGCCATTCAAGCCATCGGCCAGTGCTTCGCGCAGCCTTTCGCCCACCTGGCCAAGGCCCAGCGGTACCGGGCTGGGGAACAGCAGCGCTACGGGCCACAGGGCCAGCAGTGCCAGCGCAAAAGCCGCGTCACCGGCAAACCACCGGCTTCTGAAACGCTGCCAACGGTCGACCCAACCCAGCCCGTGCAGGCTGAGTGCCAGCAGCGTGCCCGCAGCGGTGCCGGCCATGTTCATCAACAGGTCGTCCAGCGAAGGCACACGGCCCGGTACAAACTGCTGCAGCACTTCACAGCCGTAGGACAGCAACGCGCCAGCGGGCAGCGCCAGCGCCCATGTGGCGCGGCTGCTGAAGCCGCTGCGCCGGGCGGCCACCGCCAGCAGCAGGCCCAGCGGCAGGTAGCCCAGCAAGTTGGCCCAGGTGTCGAAACTGTCGTGGTACTGCGACTTGGGCAGCGCCAACAAGACCCCCAGGTGCTGACCGGGTGGCCAGCGCCAGCCTTCAAAAGGAAATAGGCTGGCGTACAGCACCAGGGCCGCAAAACTCAGGGCCAGCCAGGACGCCGAACTCCAGGGGCGGGTGCTGGGCACGTGGGGCTGTGTGTGGTCTTGCGAGCGGTCTTGCGAGTCAAGCGGCTTCAGAACGGCTTGACCACCACCAGCACCACGGTGGCTGCAAACAGCAGCACCGAAACCTCGTTGAAGACCCTGAACCAGCGGTGGCTGCGGCGGTTTTTGCCGAGCTCGAAGCTGCGCAGGATTTGGCGGCACAGGTGGTGGTAGCCGATGACCGCCAGCACCAGCACCAGCTTGGCGTGCATCCAACCGCTGCCCTTGCCAATGTTTTCGCCCAGCCACAGCCACAAGCCCAGCGCCAACGCGGGCAGCATCAGCAAGCCAGCAAACCGGTACAGCTTGCGGGCCATCATCAGCAGCCGCTCGCGTTCTGCGTGGCTCTCAGGCGGCACCATCGCCAGGTTGACAAACAGCCGTGGCAGGTAAAACAAACCCGCAAACCAGCTGGAGACAAAAACGATGTGGAAAGCCTTGACCCACAGGATGCTGCTGCTCATCAAAGCATTATGTAACTGCGGGTTTGAGGCGCGCCAGGCGCTGCGCCAGACGGGGGCAAGCTGGAGGGCAAGCTGCAGGGCAAGCAGCAGGGCAAACAGCAAGACAAACAGCAAGACAAACAGCACAAAAAAAGGCCCCGGCATGAGCCGGGGCCTGCAAGCCTTACCGCTGTCATCACGTTAAGGCACCTGCTCAGGGAGGAAAAGCAGGGAACAACAGCCTCACAGCTATCATTCAATCGCCACTTTAGCAGAGTGGCGAATCAAATAGTTCATAACCAAAGCATTGGTTTTCCCTAGTTTGGCCGACCTAACATTGCAGTGTCGGTGTTCATGGGTTCGGTTGGCAGCCTGTTTGTGCACGCCCAATCGGTCCTTTGCCAACCCCTGTTGACCAACCACCATGCCGCCATTCCCTGCCTATCCGGCCAGCCGCCCCCGACGCCTTCGCCGCGACGCCAGTGCCCGTGCGCTGGTGCGTGAAAACCGGCTGGCGCCTGACGACCTTATCCTGCCGGTTTTTGTGCTCGATGGTGCCCATGTGGTGCAAGACGTCACCAGCATGCCGGGTGTGCAGCGGCGCAGCGTGGACG
>JANNMQ010001021.1:0-1572 GCA_031398045.1 Rubrivivax sp. | reverse complement strand
GGCGGTTTGCCTAATTGCTCAGGCGGCCTTTGGGGCAGCGAGTGCCAGGGCTTTCACCTTGGTTGACAGGCGGCTCTTGTCGCGCGCTGCCTTGTTCTTGTGGAAGATGCCCTTGTCGGCAACGGTGTCCACAATGCTTTGGGCCCGGACGAAGGCTTCGGTCGCCTTGGTCTTGTCGCCGGCCGCAACGGCCTTCTCGACGTTCTTCACCGCGGTGCGGTATTTGGAGCGCAGCGAGGTGTTCGCGGCGTTGAGTTTGACGTCCTGACGGACGCGTTTGCGGCCCGACGCCAGGCGCGGGTTTTTCTTTTTGGGTTTGGCTGATGCCATGATTGAGTTCCTTTAGTGTCTGAGGATGTTGCCAGCAAAGCCCTCGATTGTAGCCGCGGCAGGCCGGTGGACCTTGCACGGACGGCCGAAGGCCGGCTTGGCATACAGGCCACGGCTACACTGGCGCGGTGAGTCTTCTCAAAGCCGCATCGACCGTTTCCCTGCTCACGCTGGCTTCACGGGTCACCGGCATGGTGCGCGACCTGCTGATGGCATCGGTATTCGGTGCCACGGCAATGACGGACGCCTTCAATGTGGCGTTTCGCCTGCCCAACATGTTCCGCCGGCTGTTCGGCGAGGGCGCCTTCAGCCAGGCCTTCGTGCCGGTTCTGGGGGCGAGCAAGGTGCAGCATGGCGAGGCAGCGACGCAGGTGCTGATCGGCCATGTCGCGACCGTCCTGTGCTGGGTGCTTGTGCTGACCTGCATGGTGGGTGTGCTGGCCGCGCCGGTGCTGGTATGGGTGCTGGCCAGCGGCCTGCAGCAGAACCCGCGCAGCTTCGACGCAGCGGTGGTGATGGCGCGCTGGATGTTTCCTTACATCGGTTTCATGTCGCTTGTGGCGCTGGGCGCCGGCATCCTCAACACCTGGAAACGATTCGCCATTCCGGCCTTCACGCCGGTGCTGCTGAATGTGGCGATGATCGCCGCCGCCTGGCTGGGCGCGCCGTGGTTCGCGACGTTGGGAATCGAGCCCATCTACGCCATGGTGCTGGGTGTGCTGGGTGGCGGGTTGCTGCAGCTTGCCCTGCAAGTCGCGGCGCTGCGCCGGCTCGGCATGCTGCCGCGACCCCAATGGCGCTGGAGCGCCCTGAAGATTGCGTGGGCCGATAGCGGCACGCGTCGCATCGCCACCCTGATGGGCCCTGCGCTGCTGGGCGTGGGAGTGGCGCATATTTCGGCCATCATCAACCTGCAGATTGCCTCCTACCTCACGCCAGGCAGTGTGAGCTGGATGGCTTATGCCGAGCGACTGATGGAATTCCCCACGGCCCTGCTGGGTGTCGCTTTGGCTGTTGTACTCACACCACAGTTGGTTGCGGCCAATGCAGCCAGCGATTCGCTGCGCTATTCAGCGATGCTCGACTGGGGTCTGCGCCTGGTGGTTCTGCTGGCCACGCCGTGCACGGTTGCGCTGCTGGTATTTGCGCAACCGCTGGTTGCCGTGTTGTATGAGCGCGGGGCCTTCGGCGCGCGGGATGTGTTGCAGACGACCTATGCATTGATGGGATACGGCGTTGGCC
>JANNMQ010000948.1:0-1656 GCA_031398045.1 Rubrivivax sp. | reverse complement strand
CGGCGTCGGCGACGACACCGGCCTTCGGCACCACATAGGCCTTCACCAGCATGCCGCGGGCGGCGTCCGGCACACCGACGACGCCACATTCGGCCACGGCCGGATGCAGCATGAGGGCGGCTTCGACCTCGGGGCCGGCGATGTTGTAGCCGCCGGAGATGATCATGTCGTCGGTGCGCGCCTGGTAGACAAACTGGCCCTCGTCGTCCACCAGATAGGCATCGCCGGTGAGGTTCCAGCCGTTTTGCACAAAGGTGGCCTGGCGGGGGTCGTCCAGGTATTTTCAGCCGGTGGGGCCTTTCACGGCCAGACGCCCCACCCGGCCCGGTGGCAGGGCTTGGCCGTCTTCGCCCAGCACCGCTGCCTGGTAGCCCGGCACCGGCACCCCGGTTGCGCCCGCCTTGGCATGGGTTTCGTCGGCACTGATGAAGATGTGGAACAGCTCCGTTGAACCGATGCCGTCGATCAGTTCAATGCCGGTGCTGGCCTTCCACCCTGTGCGGGTGGCTGCTGGCAGCGCTTCGCCGGCTGACACGCATTTGCGCAGGCTGCTCAGGTCGTGGGCCGCTGCCTGGGCCGCCATGGCCCGGTACGACGTGGGTGCGGTGAAACACACCGTGGCACGGTACTGTGCAATGGCCGGCAGCAAAGCTTCGGGCGAGGTCTTTTCCACCAGCACCGTGCTGGCGCCGATGGAGAACGGAAAAACCAGCAAGCCGCCGTGGCCGAAAGTAAAGGCCAGCGGCGGGCTGCCGATGAACACGTCGCTGCTGTGCGCGCGCAGCACGTGTGGCGGCCAGCAGGCAGCGGCCGCCATCACATCACGGTGATAGTGCAAGGTGCCCTTCGGCACGCCGGTGGTGCCCGAGGTAAAGGCCATCACGCAGATGTCGGTGGCCGCGGTGTCCACGGTGCTGAAATGTTCGGGCCGCGCAGCCGCGCGCTTTTCCAGTTCGCCGCCAAAACAGGTTAGCTGGCGCAAGCTGGGGCAACTTTTCTGCGCTTGCAGCAACTCATCGGCCAGCCGCCCATCACACAGGGCATGGCTGATCTGGGCCTTGTGGATGATCGCGGCCAACTCACCGGCACGCAGCAGTGGCATGGTGCCCACCGCAATGCCACCGGCTTTCACCACGGCCAGCCAGCAAGCGGCCAGCATGGGTGAATTGGCGCCGCGCAAGAGCACACGATTGCCGCTGACCAGGCCCATGTCAGACACCAGCACATGGGCAATGCGGTTGGCCTGAACCTGCAGTTGCCGGAAAGTCCAGCGCACACCCACGCCCTGCACCGCCAGCTGCCCACCCTGGCCGCTGGCCACCCAGCGGTCCAGCAGTTCGGCCACACAGTTCAGGCGCGGTGGAAACTGCAGCTCTGGCAGGTTGAACAACAGCTCGGGCATGGCCGCGGGCGGCGGCAGGCGGTCGGCCGCGAAGGTGTCGACGGGGCCCCGTTCAGCATCGTGCGCTGAGCCAGGTGCAGGGCTGGAGCGGGGGGTGTTTGCGGCAGCGGTCATGGCGGCATTTTTTGGGCAGATACTTTAAATGTCAACTAATTTGCGGAGAGCCGTTATCATCTTTTTCATGGACCCGTCTACAGACCCGGCGAGCAGGGCCGCACAGCGCGGGCCTGCAGGCCCCACCACGGTAGTGGACG
>JANNMQ010000897.1:0-4147 GCA_031398045.1 Rubrivivax sp. | reverse complement strand
TTCGATGGGTAAGCCGTGGCAGTCCCAACCCGGCACGTAATGCGCGTCAAAGCCGGCCAACTGCCGAGCCTTGACAATCATGTCCTTCAGCACCTTGTTGACGGCGTGGCCCATGTGGATGGCGCCGTTGGCATAGGGCGGTCCGTCATGCAGCACAAACAGCGGCGCGCCGTGGCGGGCGTCGCGCAAGCGTTTGTAAAGGCCACCGCCGTTGTCAGCACCGGTGTGGTTCCAGGCCTTGATCCAACCCGGCTCGCGCTTGGGCAGGTCGCCCCGCATCGGGAATGGCGTGTCGGGCAGGTTCAGCGTGCTGCGGTAGTCGGGAGTGGCTGCGTTGGCTGTCGCGGTCGTTGTCGGGGTACCAGTCGAGGTTGTTGTTGCAGAAGTTGTCGCAGAAGTTGTCGCAGTAGAGGGTTCGGTGCTCATGGCAAGTCTTTCACCCGACCCAGGCTGGTGCAGTGGTTGGCTGGCACCTGGCCTGGCTGTCTGGCAGAGCAGCTGCGCGCACGCAGGCTGTGGAGTTCAGGGGTGCCGCTGGACCGCGGCAGATGTGCGGGCCGCGCAGACACGGTGGTCTGGCGGACGGGTCGTCAACGCCAGCGTGTAATTCGGTCGCGCGAGCACTGGCGGTATTCCGCTGCGTTCACGCGGGGCCTTCGTGGCAGGTGCGTAGCGTGCAAAGACAATGACAACATGGCCGGCATTCTAATTGCGCCGTTCAAGCCGCCGTCGCATGCCAGCGCAACGCGGCCTCGGTGTCGCGTGCAATGCCATCGCTCAGGTCTTGCAGCGAAGCGTATTTCAGCTCGTCATGCAACTTGTGCAGCAGGTCCACACGGATGCAGCGGCCATAACCGCCATCCGGGCCCAGGCCCTCGGGCCACTGCAGGCAATGTGTTTCCAACAGCACACGGCCGCCGTCTTCGACCGTGGGGCGTACGCCCAGACTGGCCACGCCGGGCAAGGCTTGCGCCGCCAAGCCGTGCACCCGAACGACGAAGATGCCGCTCGTGGCTGGGCGAGGGTGGCCAAAGCGCAGGTTCAAGGTGCGAAAACCCATCGTGCGCCCCAATTGGCGGCCGCGAATCACGCGGCCGCTGATGCCGTAAGGGCGGCCCAGCAGTTCTGCAGCGCGCGCCATTTCGCCATCTGCCAAGGCCTGGCGCACCGCTGAGCTGCTGACGCGCAGGCCGTGCACTTCGTAGCTGTTCATGCGCGCGACATCAAAACCTTGTCGCACGCCGGCCTCATCCAGCATGGCGTAAGTGCCGGTGCGGCGCGTGCCAAAGCGGAAATCGTCGCCCACCAGCAGGTAGCGGATGTTCAGGCCGGCCACCAGCACCTGGTCGATGAAGGCCTGTGCAGGCTGCGATGCCACGCGGCTGTCAAACCGTGCCACCAGCACATGCTGGATACCGCAGCGCTGCAATTCCGCAAGCTTGTCGCGCAGTGTGGCCACGCGCTCGGGGGCCATGCTGCCGGTTGTGCCAGTCACCGGTGCCAGCGCCGCGAAGTAGTCACGCGGGTGCGGCTCAAAGGTCAGCACGCAGCTGGGAACGCCTCTGTGACGGGCTTCGCTGGTCAACAGCGCCAGCATGGCCTGGTGTCCGCGGTGCACACCGTCGAAGTTGCCTATCGTCAGCGCGATGCCCGCCTGTGCCCAGGGGTGGGCGAGCAGCAAGTTGCGGTGTATTTGCATGCGCCGGATTATCCGGGCACGGCGCCCGCAATTCAGCCCCGCGTGGCAGCCAAACGCTGGCGACGTGCACGCAACTCGGTGGTCATCATCTGCACCACCTGCGGCATGCTGCTGCGCGCCCGCCAGCCCAGCAGCTGCTCGGCTTTGCGGGCGTCGCCACAGCTGTAGGTGATCTCAGTTCGGCGCGCCAGCGCAGGGTCGATCACCACATGCTGCTGCCAGTCCAGTCCGACAGCAGCAAACGCCACCTGTACGAAGTCGCGCAACGCATACGACTGGCCGGTGGCGATGACGTAGTCGTCGGCGCGTTCGGCCTGCAGCATGACCCACATGGCTTCCACGTACTCAGGGCTCCAGCCCCAATCGCGCGACACCTCCAATGTGCCCAGGCTCAGGGTGGTGGTTCGACCCTCAGCCACGTCCAGCGCGCCGTCGACGATTTTGCGTGTGACAAACCGCGCCGGCCGCAGCGGCGATTCATGGTTGAACAGCACACCGGTACACGCATACAGGCCATAGGCCTCCCGGTAATTGGCCACCAACCAGTGCGCGGTCGATTTGGCGACCGCGTACGGGCTGCGCGGCTGAAAGGCCGTCTGTTCGTTGGCCGCCTTGCCTTGGGTGTCGCCGAAGCATTCGCTGGAGCCTGCGTTGTACAGGTGGATCGGTCGGGCCAGGAAACGCATCACCTCCAGCAGGTTCAATGTCGACGAAGCAATGCTTTCCAGCGCCTCGGCCGGCTGTTCAAACGAAAGACCCACCGACGTCTGGCCGGCCAGGTTGTAGATCTCGTCGGGATTGCTCTTGTCGATGGCGCCCAGCACGCTGCGAAAGTCGCTGGGTGCCATCGACAAGGTGCGCACACGATCGGCCACGCCCAGTTCGCGCAAGTTGGCAAAGCTGCTGGTCTGCGCGTCGCGCGAAGTGCCCCAGACTTCGTACCCTTTGCTAAGCAGCAAGCGGGCCAAGTAGGCGCCATCCTGACCGGTGACGCCACAGATCAATGCCTTTTTCATCTCATGTTGCTCCAGAAGTCGAGGCGGGTATTGACGCCACCAGAGAGCGGTATACCGCCAGCGTTTCGCTGGCGCAGCGGTCCCAGGAAAAGCGTTGCGCCTGCTTAAAACCTTGCGCCCGCAACTCGGTGCGCCGGGTCTCCGACAGAGCCACCGATTCAATGGCCTGGCGCATGGCTTCGGCGTCATTCGGGTCAAAGGAAGCACAAGCTTCGCCCGTGACTTCGGGCAGGCTGCCGCCGGTGCTGCAGACCACCGGGCAACCGCAGTTCATTGCTTCCAGCGGCGGCAGGCCGAAACCTTCGTACAGCGAGGGGTAGACGAGGCACAAGGCACTGGCATACAGCGCCGCCAGCATCTCGTCGCCACCGCCGCAATGCGTGATGCGGTCGCGCGGCAGCTTCATCGCGTCGAAACGGTCCCATTCTTTGGCCTGCAGAGCGCCACCACCGTAACACACCAGTTGTACGTCAGTCAGGATGCTTGAGCTTCGCAGCGCCTGCAGCAAACCATCGAAATTCTTGTAGCCGCCGCGGTCGCCGACGTACAGCAGGTAAGGGCGCCCGCCCATGTTGGGCAACGCTGGCAGCACGGCGGGCGGGCGCAGGCTGGAACTGAGGTGGGTGACGGTGACCTTGGACGACGGCAGGCCCAGGATGTCAATCACGTCGCGGCGTGTGGACTCCGATATGCAGATCACATGATCGGCCCGCTGCGCGGCGGCGCGTTTGGCACGTGCGTCGGGGTTCTGGGCGGCAAAACGCTGCGGAAAGCGCTCGTGGATCATGTCGTACACCGTCAGCACGCGGCGCGCTTGCGGCGCTTTGACGGTGGGGCCGAAGAAGTAAGTCTCGTGCACCACGTCGGGCCTGAAGGTGGCGGTGGCGAGTCGTTCGGTGGCGCGCATGACCAGCTTGTGCGGCCAGCTGGGGCGGCTGGTACGGTGCGAATACCAGCCCACACGCAGATCGGGCGGCAAATCGCGCAAGTAGGCGTTGCAGTAGCGCGGCGCCACGATGAGTGCACGCGCATCGGCGGCAGCATTGATACGCGGCGCCAGTTCGCAGAAGTAACGAGAGATGCCGCCATAGCGCTGCTGGCGGAAGATCTGCGCGTCGTACAAAACCTTCAACTGCGGACCCTGATGATGTTTGGTGCCGGGGCCGGCAGGTCCAGCAGTCGCGCGTAGAGCGCCAGGTACTGGGCCGCCGCGGTGTCCCAGTTGAACTGGGCGGCATGCGCCTGGATGGCTTGCGGGCGCCCGGGCTGTGCATGGCGCAGCAGGCCCGCTTGCACCACCTGCTTCATCGCCTGCGGCTCAAAACTGTCGAAATAGTCGGCCACATCGCCACCAATTTCAGGCAGGCAGGTGCGGCGCGCCAGGAACACCGGTTTGCCGAAGTGCATGGCCTCGATGGGTGGCAAGCCAAAA
>JANNMQ010000878.1:0-2090 GCA_031398045.1 Rubrivivax sp. | reverse complement strand
CCGCAGCACCGCCGCGAACGCCGGCTGGCTCGACATCAGAATGGTGCCCGAGCGCCACAACAAGGTGAAGGTGCTGCTGCTGATGGACGTGGGCGGCACCATGGACGAGCACATCCACCGGGTCGAAGAGATCTTCTCGGCGGCCAAGAGCGAGTTCAAGCACCTCGAGTTCTATTACTTCCACAACTGCGTGTACGACTTCATGTGGAAGAACAACCGCAGGCGCTACAGCGAGAAGTTCTCCACCTGGGACGTGATCCGCAAGTACAACCGCGACCACAAGCTCGTCTTCGTGGGCGACGCCACGATGAGCCCCTACGAGATCTTGCAGCCCGGCGGCAGCGTGGAATACAACAACGAAGAACCGGGTGCTGCCTGGCTGCAGCGGCTGACGAATGCGTTTCCGAAGTTTGCCTGGATCAACCCTGAACCGCAGGGTGTGTGGCAATACCGGCAGAGCATCGCCGTTGTTCAGCAGCTGATGAACCAGCGCATGTTTGCGCTCTCGCTGGCGGGTCTGGAAGGTGCGATGCGGCTGCTGAGCAAATGATTGGTGGGAAGGGGGCGGCAGCGTTGTGCTGCGTGCTGGGCGCTGCGTATCTCGGTACTTCAGTGTGTGCACAAGTTGTTGAACCACCAGCAGCGGCCGCATCGGGGCCAGCCACCGGCGGCGTTCAGATCTCGGTCGACGCCCCCGCCGATTTGAAAGCGCTGCTGGAGCGCCATCTGGATGTGGTGCGGCTGGGCCGCCTGGTGCGTGAGGATGTAGAC
This sequence comes from Rubrivivax sp., assembly GCA_031398045.1. Lineage (GTDB taxonomy): Bacteria > Pseudomonadota > Gammaproteobacteria > Burkholderiales > Burkholderiaceae_C > Rubrivivax. The sequence continues at coordinate 1,319 of JANNMQ010000878.1, read as the reverse complement.
GACAGCGAATGGTCGCGCCTGATCGACGCCGCGCCAGCGCAGGTGCGCAGTCTGCTGCAGACCGAAGGTTACTTTTCGCCCCAGGTGATGCTGGAGCGTGAGCCCCGCAGGGCCACCGGCGAAACCGACATCGTGCGCCTGCGTGTGCAGCCTGGGCCCCGCGCGCGTGTGTCGCGGGTAACGCTGGAAGCCCAGGGCGAGCTGGAACGCGACGCCAGTGCTGGTGCAAGCCACGCCCGACTGGCTTTGGCACAACTGCGGGGGGCCTGGGACTTGCCGGCCGGTTCGCCGTTTCGCAACGACAGCTGGTCAGACGCCAAGGCTGCGGCGCTGTCACGCTTGCGCACGGCGGGCTACGCCAACGCAGCTTGGGACGGCAGCGCCGCCGAGGTGGACCTGGCACGCAATGAAGTGCGCTTGTTTCTGGTGGTCGACAGCGGGCCGCTGTTTCGCTATGGCAGCCTGCTCATTGAAGGCCTGGCAGCGCACGACGCGCACACGGTTGAAAACCTGCTGGCAGCCCAGCGCAACGAACCGGTCACCGAAACCATGCTGCTGGATTTCCAGGACCGGCTGCAAAAGTCGGGCCTGTTTGAAGGTGTGAACGTCACGCTCGACACCGACCCCAGCACCGCAGCCCAAGCGCAGATCGTGGTGCGCGTCAAAGAAGCGCCGCTGCAGGTTTACACCTTCGGCGTCGGCGTCAGCGCCAACAACGGGCCCCGGGCCTCGGTGGAACATCTGTACCGGCGCGTATTGGGCTACGCAGCGTCATCGCGGGTGAAGGTGGAACTGGGCAAAAAACGGCAGGCCTGGGACGCCGAGGTCAGCACCCACCCGCTGGACGGCCTGCACCGCTACCTGGCTGGTGGCGCGGTGGAACGTCTGCAGTCCGACAGCGACACCGTGCTGTCGCAGCGCATGCGCCTGGGCCGCACGCAGGACAGGTCCAGCGTCGAAAGACTGCACTTTGCTGAATTCGAACGCTCGTTGCGCACCACGCAAAGCGGTGACCGCAGCGACTCGGTGGCGTTGTCGCTGAACTTCCACGGCGCCTGGCGCGACCTGGACAGCCTGCTGCTGCCCACGCGGGGTGTCAGCCTGAACATCCAGGTGGGTGCCGGCCGGTCGCGCGCCAACACGGGGGTTTCAGGCAATTTCACCCGCGGCTACGGACGGCTGACGGGCTACCTGCCGCTGGGCCAAAGTTGGTACGGCCAGGCGCGGCTGGAAGTGGGACAGGTATTTGCCCCCGACCAGGTGGCGGTGCCCGAATCGCAGAAGTGGCGCGCCGGCGGTGACGAATCGGTGCGCGGTTA
>JANNMQ010000873.1:0-16397 GCA_031398045.1 Rubrivivax sp. | reverse complement strand
GCTGCGTCATCCCGGTGATCGCTGCGACTTCGGTCTGGCTGTGGCCGCGCTTCTCGATCAGGTCGTTCAACTTCACGGCGAGCGAGGCCTTGGCCGTCAGCTCTTCCGCGTCTTCGAACCCGAGGTCGACGAGGACGTTGTCGGTGCCTTTGAGACTGCGCTTGTTATCCATGTCACCCCCGACCAAGCCCGTACCGGGCGAGAACTGCCTTCAATCGCTTCTCGACCAACTCGACGTCCGGCTGCGGCGTCGCAATGCCGGACTTCGACTTCTTCTGAAACGCATGCAACACATGCACCGCATCAGCTACCTGCACGACGTAGACCGCGCGAAAGGTGTCGCCTCGGTGGTCCTCCACCAACTCGTAGACGCCTGAACCCAGTCCCTTCCAGGGCTTCGCCGAGCCGGCGGTGCGTCCCAACTGCGCGATGAACAAGGCCACACCCATATCCTTCTGGACGGCGACCGGGAACGCCTTGAAGTCCTTCTTTGAGGAGCCTTCCCAGAACAATGGTCTACGCTCTTCGTTCACAAATTATACCCGTTCGGATATGGGCTGCGAACTCTCACCTTCGCTCGAGGGCGCCGGCGCGTTGCGCAATGGGCGACGACGCGTCGCGACTTCCGGCGCGGTGCTGCGGCGCTGCGCGCGCCGGCTGGGACGCAGAGGCGGTGCGGGCGTCGGCTGAGCTTCCTTGGCTGCCTCCGCGTCGATAAAGTCCGCGACCGTTTGCCAGGCAGCACGCAGCTGTGCCTCGCTTTTGCCGACATAGTGGCCCAACGTGACATCTCCCCCGGTGGCGTGGTTCAGCATCCGCTTCAGCGCGCCGCCCGAAACGAGCTCCTCGGCGACGCTCGCAAAGGTCGCTCGCAGCCCGTGCCCTTGCACCGTCGTACCGGCCCGCGCGTTGATCCAGGCCAGCGTCTTGCGCGCCTCGACGATCGGGAACGGCGGATCCGCAGGCTTGCGGCCCGAGCAGTTCCGCGCTGCGATTTCCAGCGCCTGCCGAGATAGCAGCAGCTTGTGATCGCTCCGGTTCTTCGTGTCGCGCAGTACGAGCTTCCCAAGTTCGCAGTCGACGTCACCGACCTTGATCGGCGCGTAGCCGTGGCGCTTGTCGCCGTGGATTTCGCCACCGCGGCAGCCGGTGAGCAACTGGAAGCGGTAGTAGTCCGCCGCGACGCGGGAAGTCGCGGCGCCCGCAGCCCGCCACCACGCGCCGAGTCTTTCCGGCGGGATGGGCGACGGGTTGCCTTTGGCCGCTGCGAGCACGATGCGATCTCGCCCTGCTGTGTCGCGCCCCAGTGGATTGCCAGGTACCACGACACCATGCCATCGCAACACTGCGCGCAGCACTTGCATCGCGTACGTGGCCGGGCGCTCGGATCGCTTCATCAGCGTCGCATGTACGGCGCGGATGTCGTCGGCCGTGATCTTGGCGAGCAGCTTGTCCGCGATGGCGTGGAGTTCGCCATCGGCGAACTTCTTGCCGGCCTTTGAAGTCTTGCCGGGCTCGAGCATGGCCAGGTAGTCGGCCTTCGTGCGCGCCTTCAGCGCCAGACCATCCTTCGCACGACGCTTCTTCTCGACGTATTCGCGCAGCGCTTTCGCCAGCGTTAGGCCGTCTTCCCTGTCCACCTGCTCGCGCGCCGCCGCCTCTGCGCGCAGTCTTGCCTCTTCCGCTCCAGGCCAGTCCACACCATCTCGCGCGAGGGCACGGATGCGCGCCGCCTCGGCGCATGCCGCCGCCAACTTCAACTGCCCCGGTCCCTCGCCGTACTCCTGCGAGAGGCGATGCTGGCGCTCGACGTCCGAGCCCTTGACGACGTACCGGACGAGCAACGTGCGAACCCCGTCCGGCGCGATGCGCAACTGCAGCCCACGGTCGAGCGTGAGCTTGTAGGGCTGTGCGCGAGGCTTGTGGGCTTCGATCGCTCTGAAGGTCAAGAGCGGCATCCTGGGGTTCCGTGTCCGGCTGGTGTCCGAAAAATCTTGAACTCGGATGCTATCGGCTGGGACCACTTGACACAAAGAAAACCGCGTAACCTATTGATATGTAATGGTTTTTATCCGTCCCAAGAAATCCCAAGAGATCCCAGAAAACACGGTAAAAGTAGACTGTTAATCCGTAGGTCCCTGGTTCGAGCCCAGGTGGGGAGCCATATAAATCAAGGGGGTTACGTGCGAACGTAACCACTTCGTCTTTTCCGCGGGTCCGAAGTATCTTGTCCGATATTTCATCCACTTGGCAGTCGCTCGCACGCCTTCCTGAGTCCTGCCGCAGAGCGCACCCCCTATGCGAGCTACGACCTTTGACAACTTCCGGCCCTGGCGCCGGATCAGCCCGGCGCCAAGTGCAAGTCCCCGTCGCCACTCGACAGCGAGGACTCGACATGGTTGATGGTTCTCAGCTCACCCTGGCCCGAAGCACCAGGCTCAACTTGGGCGTCAACTTTGCCTGTCCGGTGCGTCGCAATGCTGCTTCGTAGCTCGGCTCATCCAGCAGGTCAATCCACTGATCCGCCAGTTCATGCCAACCCTGCAGCGTGCCCTTGGCCTCGGCGCCCTTGCGCCAGAAACCCTGCCAGTAGGTCCGAAGTTCGCCCTCAGCCCGAAGCACCAAAGGCTCAGCAAGGAAGACCCCGCAGGCCTTGCGAATCAGCGCCTCTGCCTGCCGAATGAAGCGGTTCACCGTCGATGACGCATCGTCCTGTCGAGCATCGTGTTGCATCCATGCAAGCGCCAGGCCGCACTCAAGAAATCCCGGCTGGGAAGCCAATGCGCTCTCCACCCAGGCCCGCGCCTTGCGTTTCTCCGGCTTGGAGAAGTTGTCGTACCCTTGCCATATGTCGTCAAGTTCTGCGGTTAGAGCTTGACAAGCCGGACTGTCATTGAAGTAGCCGCCGAGTCTGTCTGGGTCAAGCTCAGCATCGGGCACGACAAACTTGTACAGCGGTAGCGTGGCATGTAGCGGACTTCGCCTGCGGACGTCAGCCCAGGTCTGACCGGCACACAGCCTGGCACAAACGCCGTCCAACACAGCCTGCAGCGGCGCGTCGGTCAGCATGGCCAGCTTCTGCCCAAATTTCTCGAAGGCTTCCAACTGAACCGTTGGCATGGCCACGTCTTCCTGCAGCGTCACCATCAACAACGCGGCGCAGGCCAGCGCGCCAAACCATTGCTCTGAAAGCTGCCCCTGTCCAGCGCACTCAGCGCGTGCCAAGTGGCCAGACAGCTGGTGCCAGTTCTCGAAGCGGAGCGCCTGGGAGACGGCCTCCAGCGCCTTGCTCTGCTGAAGATCGGTTACACGGGTCAGGAGCTTGGCAGCGAGCTTGATGCGTGCGCCCAGGCGCAGCGCCTGTTCAGCTGGGTAGTGCCGAAAGCTGAAGGTCAGTGAGCCAAGCTCAAGAGATTTGAGCGCCTCGTCGAACGAGGGTGGTTGGGGATGTAAGGGTTGCCAAGACACAGTTTCTCCATGCGCAGGCGACGGACAGGCGGCACGCTCACCAGGCGCCCGCAGGAGGTGTCTGGGATGAATCATTTTTTGGACCAGGTCGCTGTGGCTGCTTCTCCGATGCGTGCGGACGGCGTGCGACGAACACCGAGTGGAGGCTTACCCGATTGGGACCGCCTGTTTCAAGACGCGATTGCACACGCCGCCCATGACGCTCATTCAGCAAAACCTACCCGGACGCGACCAACGACAGCCGGGCCCACCCAGCCGATGTCGACGCGTTCGGCTGTGGGCGGTTCCGGGGAGGTGCACCCGTTCGCGTCTGCGTCGGTCAGGCGAACCGCACGTTGCGGCTAAACCTGGCGTCAATTTGTCGGTGATTGGATCTTGGAAACTACAACCATTTTAGTAGTTAGCCATACCGCTCTTGCGAAGCTGAAGAGAACCAGCGTCGTCCGGCGTGACAGGCCGGTATTGTCCGACTGGAGTCGACCAGTTTTCACCCGCGAATGGCCGGTGCCCTCCAGGTCGCAGACATTCAGGGCGGGCTCGCCTGCAGGTGCCGTCAAACCGGGTGACGTTGAACCGATTGCAGAGGTCATCAATCTGATGGGCTGTGAGCTTGTCCGTGCGTGATTTGCGAGGCCCGCTGCGTTCGAAGCTCGCGCAGGCAAACCCCTTGATCATCTGGCCCAAGACGGGCTGATCGCTTGCTTTGCATTCAGATATGCGGCATAGCCAAGTCGGCGTCCACCGTCGCTAGACTTCCCTATGGACAACCTCATCCTCGTCCCAGGGCCGAAGCTGATTTGGCGCGACATCCACCGCCAAGACGCCAACCATCCGGTCGATACCGACGTGGCGCACCGCGCCGTCCAGTTCCTCTACGAGCCCGTCACCTTGGACCATCGCCTGAAGCTCGGCGATGTGCTCACCCTGCTGGACGCATGCCCACTTCTGCGGCAAGTATTTCGGCGCGACTTCGCCGAGGAACTGTGCGCTGAAGCCCGCAAAGGTCCTCTCCCGCAATCGCGAGGGAGCGATGCAGAAGAAGTCTCTGGTATTGAGAGTCTGGAACTTTACTGGTCATGGGGGTACGACACCGCGACAACGGCTTACTCGTCGGTCCACCGACTCGACCTGCATGGGGTCGGACGAATACTGGCAGTTGACGCGCCGGTCTATGGCAGCCGAGCCGGCGAACGCATCAACTGGTCCATCTCGTTGACGCCCCTGCGTGAACTGCTTGACTTGCCACTGCGGCTACGCGATGCGTTCATCATGACCGAAGACGACATTGACGCCAAAGCTTACGGCGACACGGTTGCCAACGCAAAGTGCCCTGTTGTCCTGCTGGGTCAAGTCATCCATGGCGTCCTCTACGAGCTCTCGTTCCACGGCGGCCCTGAACAGCAAGCCGAGTTTCACGACGAGCTGATGGCTCGAAAGGCTGAAGTTGATGCGGGAACTGCCAAGCTGATTCCGGCAAACGACGTTTTCAGCGAATTCGATCGCCCAGGCTTCGACACACTCTTCGACTCATTGGGCGATGTGGCCCAAGGCGACGTTAGCAGCGCATTGCGTCGTATTGGCGACGACGAATCCGTCGGTCTTTGGCTGGAGCGAGAGTTTGAGGGCAAGGTGGTTGTCAAGGTGCAGTACCGAGAGCGTGTGGGCCGTGAATTCAGAAAGATGTTTCGGGCCGTGGGCCGTTGACCGAGCAGGGGTCGGATACCGGCACATGTCACAGAAGCGCTCGGGGTGGCGGCCATTTGATGGCACGCAGCCTATCCTGCACCACCACTCAACTAAATCTGGGTCTGATTCACCGCAACTGTCTGTCTGGACGGACTTGCATGCCGGATTTCTGCACAACATAACCCTACATTAGTGCATACATATTGAGCGAGGCGAAGACGAATCCACAGGCAGATGACATGAATGCGAAACGTTTGTGGAACGCATCTGGGTCGTATGTGAACCACGAGGGGGCCAAGAGTGGGTCGTAAGCGAGTCATGACTGGACCATAACTGGGTCGTTAGTGGTCCGTTGGCGGGGCGTTAACGGGCCGTTTGCCGGCCGCTGTGAACCGCTGGGGCGCTGGCTCCGATTGGCCACGATGCTGCTACGGCGCCCTTTGCGCTCTGCCCTGCTTTGCCAAGATCGCGCACAGTTGGGCTTCACAGCCGCAGACGCCAAGAAGCTGCACGCAGCTTCACGCAAACAGATCAACAACACGCGCTTGCTCAAGCAGCAACTGATGGCTGAGCGGTCGACCTGGATCACTGAACACCAACTGAAGCAAACACATGCGGCGCAAATCTTGATGGTGTCGCGCCCGCGCGTGTCAGACGTTGTGAGCCAGAAAACTGCGAAGTTCACCCATCGACGCGCTGGTCGAAATGCTCAGCCGCGTGGGCAAACCCGTGCGCCTGGCGGTCGGCTGAGAGTCAAGTGCAATCAGCCCAAAACACGCACCAGACTGGCACCAGAATCGAAAGAGGTGTTCTAGTTGGTGTTTACTATCGCAAAAACACCAGTAAAACTGGTAGGCCGTGTAGGACTTGAACCTACGACCAAAGGATTATGAGTCCTCTGCTCTAACCAACTGAGCTAACGGCCCCTTGTAAGCCTGCGCATTCTAGGCGGCCACAAGTAACAAGCCGAGCACTCCGCTTCAGCGCCACACCGCAGCGCCACGCTTCAGGGCTCAGGGCTTGCCCGACAACGCGTTGCCCACCAGACGGGCGGTGATGTCCACAATTTGGATCATGCGGTCGTAAGCCATGCGCGTGGGACCTATGACACCCAGCGTACCCACGATGCGGCCGTTGATTTCATAGGGCGCTGCCACCACCGACAGTTCTTCAAAAGGCACCACCTTGCTTTCGCCACCGATGTAGATGCGCACACCCTCGGCGCGGCTCGACACATCCAGCAGCCGCATCAATTCGGTCTTGCGCTCGAACACATCAAACAGACGCCGCAGGCTGCTCATGTCAGAGCCAAAATCTTGCAGGCTGAGCAGGTTGCGTTCACCCGAGACCACCACGTTGTCGGCACTTTCGGCCAGCACTTCGGTGCCAGCTTGCACGGCGGCCTGCATCAGGGCACCGATCTCTCCACGCAGCGCGTCGATTTCCTGTTTCAGCCTTTCGCGCACTTCTTCAATAGTCAGGCCGGCATAGTGCGCGTTGAGATAGTTCGTGGCCTCGACCAGTTCGCTCTGTTGGTAGTCGCGAACGGTGAAGATCACCCGGTTTTGCACGTCGCCGTCAGGTGCAACCAGGATGACCAGCACACGCCTTTCGCCCAAACGCAGAAATTCAATGTGGTGGAAAACGCTGGCTTTGCGCGGTGCTGTCACCACACCCACAAAGCTGGACAGACTGGACAGCAACGAAGCAGCCTGCGCAATCACCCGCTGCGGCTGGTCAGGGTGCAGCGTGCTGCCGGCAGCCGCCACGTCGGCCGGCGCATGGGCCAGGTCCACCGGACGCGACGTGAGCATGGTGTCAACAAACAGCCGGTAGCCCCGCGCCGTGGGCACACGCCCGGCACTGGTGTGCGGGCTTGCAATCAGGCCCAGCTCTTCCAGGTCGGCCATCACGTTGCGGATGGTGGCCGGCGACAGGTCCAGCCCCGATGTGCGTGACAGCGTGCGCGAACCCACGGGTGTGCCGTCGGCAATGTAACGCTCGACCAGGGTCTTCAGCAGCGATCGTGCGCGGTCGTCCAGCATGGTGCTCGATTGTAGGGACGCCCTCCCCCAGGGGCGCGCGTGCACAGGGCCTATGGTGTAATCATTTTCATGGGTCAAGCTTTCCGTCATGCAGCCATCGTGGGCAAGTACCAAGCCCGCGGCATACGGCCTTTGCTGGAGGAGATTGCCTACTTCCTGACTGACCTGGGGCTTGAAGTTTCGTTTGAGCAAGACACTGCACATGCCACGGGTGTGACGGCCTTTGAGGCGTTGTCGCCTCTGGAAATGGGTCAGCGTTGCGACTTGGCCGTGGTGGTGGGCGGCGATGGCACCATGCTGGGCATTGCACGTGAACTGGCGCGCCACGGCCTGCCCCTGGTGGGTATCAACCAGGGCCGGTTGGGTTTCATCACCGACATCCCGATGGGCCAGTACAAAGAGGCGCTGGCCTCGATGATCAAAGGCGACTACGAGATCGAAAACCGCTCCATGCTGGAAGGTGAAGTCTGGCGTGACGGACAGCGCATCTTCGAAGGCCTTTCGCTGAACGACGTGGTGGTCAGCCGTGGTGCATCTGCCAGCATGGTGGAACTGCGGGTGGACGTGGGTGACGACTTTGTGGCCAATCTGCGTGCCGACGGCTTGATCGTGGCCACGCCCACGGGCTCGACCGCTTATGCGCTGTCGGCCGGCGGGCCCATCCTGCACCCAAGCATCGGCGGCTGGGTGGTGGTGCCGATTGCGTCGCACACGCTGTCCAACCGCCCCATCGTGTTGCCCGACAGTGGCGAGGTGCGCATCGGCATCGTGGCGGGCAAGGACGTGTCGGCCAATTTCGACATGCACAGCCTGGCCAGTCTGCTGCACGGTGACCAGGTGCGCGTGCGGCGGTCGGCTTTCCAGGTGCGCTTTTTGCACCCGCGCGGTTGGAGTTACTACGCCACTCTGCGCCGCAAGCTGCGCTGGTACGAAGGCGTGGTGTGACTGCCCTGTTGAACAATCGGGACGGCTGACCATGCTGCGCCGCCTGCATCTGCGTGACGTGGTGATCGTGGCCGAGCTGGACGTCGAGCTCGGGCCCGGCTTCACGGTGTTGACGGGAGAAACTGGCGCCGGTAAATCGATCTTGATTGATGCATTGCAACTGGCGCTGGGCCAGCGCGCCGAAGCCACTGTGGTGCGCGAAGGCGCGGCGCGGGCCGAGGTGAGCGCCGAGTTCGACACCCCCGCCAGCTTGCTGCCCTGGCTGGAAGAAGGCGGCTTCGCGGCCGACAACACGATGCTGATGCGCCGCAGCGTTGACGCTCAGGGAAAAAGCCGCGCCTGGATCAATGGCAGCCCAGCCACGGTGGCCCAGCTGCGGCTGGCGGCCGAGCAGCTGGTGGACATCCACGGTCAGCACGCTTGGCAAAGCCTGACGCGCCCGGCCGCTGTGCGTGCGTTGCTGGATAGCCAGGCAGGCGTCGATGGCAGCTTGCTGGCCAGCCATTGGCAAGCCTGGCGCGAAGCCCAAGGCAAACTCGACACTGCCCGCGCACAACAAGACACCCTGGAGCGCGAACGCGAACGGCTCACCTGGCAGATCACCGAGCTGGGCAAACTGGCACCAGCCGATGGCGAATGGGACATCCTGAATGCCGAACACCAGCGTCTGGCGCACGGCCAGGCGCTGCTGGAAGGCGCGCAAAAAGCTGTCGCCGCGCTGTCCAGTGACGAACCGGGTGCCGACGCTCTCGTCAGCCGCGCCATCCAGGCGCTGGACGCTGTTGAACGCTTTGATGCCGAACTGGGTTCGGTGCTTGGCGTGCTGCGGGGCGTGCAAGCACAGCTGGAAGACGCCACCCACACGCTGGCCGGCTACCTGAACCACCGCGAACCCGACCCGGGTCGTCTGGATGAGCTGGACAGCCGCATCGGCAGCTGGGTGGCGCTGGCCCGCCGCTACCGTCGCAGCCCGGCCGAACTGCCAGCGCTGCTGGCGCAGTGGCAGGCCGAGCGGACCGTGCTGGACGCCGCGACCGACCTGGACGGCCTGACTCAACAAGCCGCCCAGGCCCTGGAAGCCTGGCTGCGCGAAGCACAACGGGTGTCGAAACTGCGAAAAAAGGCTGCACCACGGCTGGCCGCTGCCGTCACGCAGGCGATGCAGACCCTGGGCATGGCCGGTGGACGTTTTGACGTTGCCGTGCTTCAGCCCACCGACGCAGCTGCCACGCCGCATGCACACGGCATCGACAGCGTTGAATTTTTGGTGGCTGGCCATGCCGGCAGCACGCCCCGGGCGCTGGCCAAGGTGGCATCGGGCGGTGAACTTTCACGCCTGGCGCTGGCCATTGCTGTCAGTACAGCCGGGGCTGGACCGACCACCGATTCGATGAAACCCGATCAACACACAAACACACCCGTTGCCACGCTGATCTTTGACGAAATAGACGCTGGCGTCGGTGGCACCGTTGCCGACAGCGTAGGCCGCTTGATGAAACAGCTGGGTGGCAGCTGCCAGGTGATGGCCGTCACCCACTTGGCGCAGGTGGCAGCGTGCGCCGACACACATTTTGTGGTGTCCAAGGCGCTGCGCGGCAAACAAACCCTGTCTGCGGTGCAGCGTGTGCAGGGCGAACAGCGGGTGGCTGAAGTGGCGCGCATGCTGGGTGGTGAATCCTTGTCGGGCACCGCCCATGCCCAGGCGCTGCTGGGTGCGGCCGCGTTGCCTGGGGCACTGCCATGAACTTGCCCACCAGCGCAGTGCAACCTGTACCGGAGCTTGAGAAGAAGGACGAGGTGATCCTGGTTACCGGCATCTCGGGTTCGGGCAAGTCCGTGGCCCTGCATGCACTTGAAGACGCAGGTTACTTCTGCGTTGACAACCTGCCACCCGAACTGCTGCGTGACTTCATACGGCTTGAACACAGCCGCGGCGCGCACCGCGTAGCGGCTGCTGTGGATGTGCGCACGGCTGCGTCGCTGCCGGCGCTGGTGCCGCTGATTGACCAACTGCGTCAAGAAGGTGTCTACATACGGTCGCTGTTTCTTGACGCCAGCACGGACGCCCTGGTGCGGCGCTTTTCGGAAACGCGCCGACCGCACCCGCTGACGGCCAGCGCCTCGGCCGAAGGCGACAAGTCCACCCCTGCGCTGATAGAAGCCATTGAGCTTGAACGTGAACTGCTGGCCGACTTGCGTGATGTGTCCACCGTCATCGACACCAGCCAGCTGCGCCCGGCGTTGCTGCGCAGCTGGGTGCGCTCGCTGGTGGGCGCAAGGTCGTCAGCGCTGACGCTGGTGTTTGAGTCATTTGCCTTCAAACACGGTGTGCCGTTGGATGCCGACTATGTGTTTGACGTGCGGGTGCTGCCCAACCCGTATTACATCCGTGAGCTGCGCCCTTTGACGGGGCGTGATGAACCGGTGGCGGCCTACCTGGACGCGCAGCCCGAGGCACGAGAAATGCTGGCGCAGATTGAAACCTTTCTGAAGCGCTGGCTGCCGGCCTTTGAAGACGACCAGCGCAGCTACCTGACCGTTGCGGTGGGCTGCACCGGGGGCCAGCACCGGTCGGTGTACAGCGTTGAATGGCTGGCTCGGCAGTTCAGGGGCCGCTACTCCACGCTGCTGCGGCACCGGGAACTGGGCTCCCGTGAATAGGCCCGGCCAGGCTATGCGCAGCACCAGCCCTTCATTGCCTGACGCTTTGCCGTTGTTTCCACTGCGCATGGTGTTGCTGCCCGGTGCGCTGCTGGGCCTGAAGGTCTTTGAAGCCCGCTACCTGGACCTGGTGGCGCAGTGCCTGCGCACGGGCCAGCCTTTCGGCGTGATCTGTCTGAGCCAGGGTGCCGAGGTGGGCGCCAGCGAGCAACCGATAGAACTCGAAGAAGTGGGTACGTTGGCCCACATCGACGACGTGGACGCAGAACAGCCGGGCATCCTGCGCTTGCGCTGCCATGGCGGACAACGCTTCAAGCGACTGGCCGAAGCGCAACGCCTGGCGGGTGGCCTGTGGGCCTGCCGTGTTGAACTGCTGCGCGATGACCCGGCACGAACCCCGGGCCCTGCGGTGGCGCCCACCGTGGCCGCACTGGCCGAAGCCATCAAGGCACTGCACGAACAAGACCACGAACCCTTTGCAGCACCCTACCGCCTGGACGATGCCGGCTGGGTGGCCAACCGCTGGTGTGAACTGCTGCCGCTGCCGCTGGCCGCGCGGCAAAAATTGATGGCACTGGATGACCCGGTGATACGGCTGTCGCTGGTGGACGGTTACCTGCGCGACAAAAAAGTCATCGTCGGCTGAGGCTGCGCCCGGCAACACGGGCGTACCGGGCGGGATGCACGGTTGCTGATTCAGACACCAGGTGGCGGCGGCAACTCAATCAAGCGCCGCACAGGCGCGGCGAGCCCCAGAGCCAGCGCTTCTTCGGGCAGCACCCAGCGGCTGTGCAGCCCTGCCAGGTCCAGCGCCGGCGCCTTGTTGCGCGCAGGCCAGTGCCACTGCAAGGGCAGCAGCGTCCAGTCGAAATGCGTCAGTGCATGTTCGATGTTTGCCAGCCACTGTCCCCGGCCCGGCCAGCCTGCAGCCACCGCTTGCAGCGCTTCGCGGTCCGCGAATTCAGGCAGGCTCCACAAGCCCGCCCAAACGCCCTTCGCAGGCCGCTGCACCAACAGGAAGCGGCCTTGCCAGTGCAGCCACAACAAGGCGTGGCTGCGGCGCCCTCGCGCCGTGCGCCGGCTTTTCACCGGATAGGCCTCGGGCCGGCCTTGTGCGCGCGCCACGCACGGTCTGTGCAGCGGGCAAGCAGCGCAATCAGGCCGCCGCAGGCTGCACAACGAAGCACCAAGATCCATCAAACCCTGGGTGTAGCTGGGCACGTCATGCAGCGGCAAAAGCTCGTGGGCTTGCTTCCACAAGGCCTGTACTTGCGTAGCGCTGGCCAGGTCGCCGTCAAACCCCAAGGCGCGGGACAAAACACGTTTGACATTGCCGTCCAGGATGGCTTCACGCCGGCCAAAGCAAAACACGGCGATCGCAGCGGCTGTCGAGCGTCCGATGCCCGGCAATTTTTCAAGCGCCGCCAGCTGATCAGGGAACCGGCCGGCATGGTCCTGCACCACCACCTGCGCACAGCGGTGCAGGTTGCGCGCACGGCTGTAGTAACCCAGCCCGCTCCACAGCGCCAGTACGTCGTCCAGCGGCGCCTGCGCCAAAGTTTGAACATCCGGAAAGCGCTGCATGAAACGCGCGTAGTACGGCAGCACCGTGGTCACCTGGGTCTGCTGCAGCATCACTTCAGACAGCCACACGCGGTAGGGGTCGCGGGTGCCCTGCCACGGCAGGTCGTGGCGGCCATGCTGCTGTTGCCAACGCTGCACGCGCCGGGCCAGCCCCAAAGGCAGGCTCACGCTGCCACGGCGTGCCGCAAAGCGTCGCGTGTGCCCTCAGCCGGCAGTGCAACAGGTGACGGCGCAGCCGGGGGCTGCCCGCCCGGACCATGGCGCGCCAGTGTTACAGCCCGCTGCGCCACCGTGTCGACTCGTTCGTGCAACTGGGCCAACAGGGCGTCTTGCTGTTGCACCTCGGCAATGCGCTGCTCCAGGTCGCCGGCTGCAGTCTGCACACGCAACAAGGCTTCGCGGCGACGCGCAAAACCGCGGCGGCGTTCGCGCAATTGCACATCCACCTGGGCCTGTGCACCCTTGCTCCACAGGTTGAACTCGGCCGACGCGTTTTCGTACACCACCCTCAGCTTGGACATCAGCATGCGCCTGAACTGATCAGCAAAACCGGGCGCCGCTTTGCGCCAGGCCTGGCTCATGCCCAGGTACTTGCCGTAGCCCGCAGCTATCAGGTCGAGTTCGGCGCTGAAAGTGGACAGCCTGGGCGGCGGGCTCAGCACAAAGGCAAAACCGAAGTCGGCGTTCAGCTGGGTGTAGCTGCTGTCCAGCATCAATCGCAGCTCCGCTGCCTGCGCAGCCGCGCGCGCCAGGGCTTGGTGCAACCGCCGCAGCAAGGCGTCAAAAGCCGATCGTGCGCCCAGGTTGAACAGGCGCGCGGCCATGGCGGCCTGCATGGCCAGCACTTCTTCACGCAGGGTCTGCAGCGACAGCGGCGCCAACATCATCTGGTGCTGGCGCTCATGCACCGTACGCAGGGCCGCCAGGCGCGATGCACCGCTTTCGAAATCGGCGGCCTCGGTGTCCACGCGCATCATCAGCAGGCGCAACTTCATGCCGCTTTTTCCCCGCAAGCCGCGCATTTCCATCAGTTGTTCGGCCAGCTGACGCCGCCGGTCGGCCACGCGACGCAGCGCAGACTGGTGCAGCTGTTCGAAGGCGGTTTCAGTCGATTGCAACAGCTTGGCCTGGCGTCGCGGCACCAGCTGTGCGGCCAGTGCTTGTTCCAGCGGCAGCAAGCGGCTGGCTTGCAGCAACTCTGCGTTGTGGTCCACACGTGCCGCCAGGGCATTGCGCGCCGACAGTGGAAACACACGTTCCGCAGCCACACCCAGGGTGCGCGCCACGCTCAGGCGCTGCTGTTCGATTTGTGCCTGCACGTCGATGTCGCTCAGCAACGGGTCGGCCAGGGCGTCGATCTTGTTCAGCACCACAAAGCGCTCCAGCGCTTCGTGTCCCATGTGGTCGCGCCACATGGCCCAGTCAGAACGTGTAACGCCGGTGTCTGCGGCCAGCACAAACACCACCACATGGGCCGATGGCAACAAGCCCAGCGTCAACTCGGGTTCTGCCCCCACGGCATTCAGGCCCGGTGTGTCAATGACCACCAAGCCGCGCTGCAGCAACGGGTGCGGGTAGTTGACGATGGCGTGGCGCCAGGCGGGCACTTCAACCTGCCCGTCTGGCAACACGGGTGGGTTGTCGTCAGGCTGCGATTCGTGCCAGAAACCCAGTGCCGATGCCTGCTCCAGCGTCACCTTGCGTGTCTGTGTCACCGCCACCATGGCGTCAGCCAAAGCGTCCGGCTGGTCGGGGTCCAGCGGCAGGTGGTGCCAGTTGGCGTGGTGGCCGCGCAGCTCGGTCAGCGACAGCGCCTGCAAACGGGTTTCGATGGGCAGCAAAGACAGGCAGGGTGCTGCACCCACTTCATGGCGCAGTTCTACCGGGCACATCGTGGTGCGGCCGGGCCGGGCGGGCAACACGCGGCGGCCGGTGTCGGCAAAAAAGATGGCGTTGATCAGCTCCGACTTGCCGCGTGAAAACTCGGCCACAAAGGCGACCACCAGCTTTTCTGAAGCCAAGCGCTCTCGCAGCGTCACCAAAAGGTCCTGGTCGCCCTCGTCCAGCAACTCATGCGCTGCGGCTTCAAGACCAAAGGCAGCCACTTGCTGGTCAAGCGCACGCCGCCAGAGGGCTAAGGCATCAAGGCTGCTGGCGATGGAACTGCTGGGCATGACGCAGACAACAGACTCGGAAGGAGGGACCGAATTCCATCCTAATGCACGTGAGCACAAGATGAACAGTTGGAAATCGGGGCGGATGCAGTCTGTTTCAACGGCTGTAGGCGGGCAGCGCCCATTTGTGGTGCGCGCCGGCCCAGCCCGTGAACCGTGTCAGCGCCGCTGGCAGCCTGCGCAGTAGTAGGTGGACCGCTGAGCCTGCACCATGCGGCGCACCAACGCTGCGCACTGCCCACAGGGCTGGCCGGCGCGGCCATAGACGCCAGCCTGGGACTGGAAGCTGCCGGCCGTGCCGTGCACGTCGGTGAAGTCCCGCAGCGTTGATCCGCCCAGGTCCAGCGCACGTGCCAAGGTGCTGCGCAGCGCCTGCAGCAGGCGCAGCGCCCGCGGGCGACTGATGCGGTCTGCACGCAGCCCCGGGTGTATGCCTGCCTGAAACAATGCCTCGCAAGCGTAGATGTTGCCGGCACCCACCATCACATCCCCAGCCAGCAACACGGATTTGATGGGCGCCCGACGGCGCTGCAGGGCGGCATGAAAACGCTCGGGCGTCAGGGTCGGATCAAACGGCTCGGCACCCAGGTGCTGCAGCAGGCTCAAGGCCGGTGCCTGCAACAAACCGGCAGACCAGACCACAGCGCCGAAGCGGCGCGGGTCATGCAGGCGCAGCGTGCCGCGGCTGGTGACCAGATCGAAATGGTCGTGCGGGCCGGGCTCACCAGGGTCGGCCAACAGGGCCAGCGAGCCTGACATGCCCAGATGCAGCAGCAAACCACCCTGCCCGGTCTGCGGCCGCGTCAATGGCAGCCACAGGTATTTGCCTCTGCGTGTGATGTCGCCCACGCGCTGGCCCACCAGCTGTTGAACGTCCAGCCCCAAGGGCCAGCGCAGCGGTTTGCCCAAATGCACCGCCAGCACCTCGGCGCCCAGCAACGGCTCGGCAATCCCTCTGCGGGTGACTTCAACCTCAGGAAGTTCAGGCATCGTTCATTATGTGAGAATGAATTTGAAGCTTCAGGAACCACGATGGCCGACAGCAAACCAGCACCGCGACTGACGCAGTGCGTGCATCTACCCGGCCGCCAAGGTGGACGGCCTTTCAGGCCCGGCCACATGGCCTTGGCAACCCTAACTTGGGTTCTGAGCTCACTGTTCACCCTGCCCCTGGCGTCGGCGTCGCTCGCGCAGGACGGCGCTAACAGCAAACCTGCAGATCCGGCAGCTGCGGTGGCCAATTCAGCGCTCGATGACCGCCTGATGTACCAGTTGCTGGTGGCCGAGATGGCTTTGGCGCAGGGCGACACAAACACCGCCTTTGACTGGATGCTGGACGCGGCCCGTCGCACCCGCGATGAAGGCCTTTTTAGGCGCAGCACCGACGTGGCCTTGCAGGCCCGCGCGGGTGACCAGGCCTTGCTGGCCACACGCGCCTGGCGCCTGGCCAAACCCGAGTCACTGGAGGCGCTGCGCACTCAGCTGCAGATCCTGCTCATCCTGCAGCGCCTGGATGCCTTGTTAGAACCCCTGCGCCAGCTGCTGGCGCAAACACCGTCTGAAGAGCGCGGCGGCCTTATCACCGCGCTGCCGCGGTTTCTGCAGCGTGCCGGCGAGCCCCGTGTGGTGGCCACTTTGATGGAAGAGGCCCTGCAACCGTACCGAACAAACGCAACGACCCGCGTGTCCTCGGCCGTGGCGCTGGGCCGTGCTTGGCTGGAAGCGCGTGATACCGAACGAGCCTGGGCGCTGGCGCAAGAAGCCCTGCAAGCCGCTGGTGCCAACCCGACAACACCAGGGCCAGCCTTGCTGGCGCTGGAACTCTTGCCTTCGC
>JANNMQ010000212.1:0-2194 GCA_031398045.1 Rubrivivax sp. | reverse complement strand
GCTTGTTCACGCTGGACGAGGTGCGCAAGCAGACCAAGGCCAGTGCGTCTTGCGGTTCCTGCACAGGCTTGGTGGAACAGTTGTTGATGTTCACCGCCGGCGGCGACTACAGCGCGGCACCGAAGTTGAAGGCCATGTGCGGCTGCACCGAGCACGGCCACCAGGCCGTGCGCGACGCCATCACGGCGCAGCACTGGTTGAGCATTGACGAGGTCTACCGCGGCATGGACTGGCGCACGCCCAACGGCTGCGCCAGCTGCCGCCCGGCCGTCAACTACTACCTGCTGAGCAGCTGGCCCAAGGAAGCGCAGGACGACCCACAAAGCCGCTACATCAACGAGCGCAGCCACGCCAATATTCAAAAGGATGGAACCTACAGCGTGATACCTCGCATGTGGGGAGGCGAAACCACGGCTGATGAATTGCGGCGCATCGCCAACGCGGTGGACAAGTACCAGATCCCAACGGTCAAAGTGACTGGAGGACAGCGCATCGACCTCTTGGGCGTGAAGAAGGAAGACCTGCCCGCGGTGTGGAAGGACATAGCCATGCCCAGCGGCCACGCCTACGCCAAGGCGCTGCGCACGGTGAAAACCTGTGTCGGCAGCGAGTGGTGCCGCTTTGGCACGCAAGACAGCACGCAGATGGGCAAGGACCTGGAACGTGCCCTCTGGCGCATGTATGCGCCGCACAAGGTAAAGCTGGCCGTCAGCGGCTGCCCACGCAACTGTGCTGAAGCCGGCATCAAAGATGTGGGTGTGATCGGTGTTGACAGCGGTTGGGAGCTGTACGTGGCCGGCAACGGCGGCATCAAAACCGAGGTGGCGCAGTTTCTGGTGAAGGTGAAAACCGCAGAGGAGGTGCTGGAGTACAGCGGCGCCTTCTTGCAGCTGTACAGGCTGGAAGCTTGGTACCTGGAACGTACGGTTCACTACGTGCACCGTGTGGGCCTGGACCATGTGAAGCAGCGCATTCTTGACGACGCCGAGGGGCGCAAGGCGCTGTGGGAGCAACTGCAGTTCAGCCTGGACGGTGAACCCGACCCTTGGTTTGAATTCGAAAAAGCCAACGTCGACCTGCGCCAGTTCCAACCGGTGGTGGCCATGAAGCTGGAGACTGCATGAACGGGTGGACTGCCATCTGCCGCGTGGACGACATCCCCGTGCTGGGCGCACGCCGCGTGGTCCGCGCCCAGGGTCTGCCGGTCGCCGTGTTTCGCAACAGCGACGACGAGGTGTTTGCGCTGCTGGACCGCTGCCCGCACAAGGCCGGCCCGCTCAGCCAAGGCATCGTCAGTGGCCGTTTGGTGGCCTGCCCACTGCACAACTGGAACATCGGCCTGGACGACGGTTGTGCCCAAGGCGCTGACAGCGGCTGCACGCCCAGTTTTGCGTGCAAGGTGGAAGACGGCGCGGTGTATCTGGATGCCGCCGAACTGGCCAGCAAGGCGCTGGACTTGACGCCGCCGCTGGCAGGGCCTCAGCTGAAAGCTTGTGCCTGACGGCACCGGCTGGGCCATCCACAACTTGCGCCCACCGCAGCACCCCGCCATGGCCGAAACCCGATCCACCTGCCCCTATTGCGGTGTGGGTTGTGGCGTCATCATCGAAAGCCAGGGCAACACCATCACCGGCGTGCGAGGCGACCCCGATCACCCAGCCAACTTCGGCCGCTTGTGCACCAAGGGCAGCACGCTGGCGCTGACCGCCGCGCCGCACCTGCACAGCCACCGCGCGCTGCAACCGATGCTGCGCGCTGCACGCGGTGAAGCGCTGCAAGCCACCACCTGGGACCACGCACTGGGCACCGTGGCCCAACGCATCGCCAGCACGGTTGAAAACCACGGCCCCGACGCGGTGGGCCTGTACCTCAGCGGCCAGTTGCTGACCGAGGACTACTACGTCTTCAACAAACTCGCCAAAGGCCTGATCGGTACCAACAACGTCGACACCAATTCGCGCGTGTGCATGAGCAGCGCCGTGGCCGGCTACAAGGCCAGCCTGGGCAGCGACGCCGTGCCCGGTTGTTATGAAGACATCGCGCTGGCGCAGACCGTGTTCATCACTGGCAGCAACATGGCCTGGGCGCACCCGGTGCTGTATCAAAGGCTCGAAGACGCGCGCCGCGCCAACCCCGGCATGAAGCTCATCGTCGCCGACCCCCGGCGCACCGAGACGGCGGCGAGTGCTGACCT
>JANNMQ010000206.1:0-6740 GCA_031398045.1 Rubrivivax sp. | reverse complement strand
GCCGCCATGATCGGCACCAGCGCTGCGCTGGCCATCAGCGGCATCCCGTTTACCGGCCCCATTGGCGCGGCCCGTGTGGGTTATGTCAACGGCGAATACGTGTTGAACCCGGGCAAGACGCAATTGATCGGCAGCAAGATGGAGCTGGTGGTGGCAGGCACAGAAGCCGCCGTGTTGATGGTGGAGTCCGAAGCCGACCAGCTGAGCGAAGAAGTGATGCTGGGTGCCGTGGTGTATGGCCATGAACAAGGCAAGGTTGCCATCAATGCCATCAACGACCTGGTGCGCGAAGCCGGCAAGCCCGAATGGACGTGGCAAGCGCCGGCGAAAAACGAGCCCTTCATCAACCGCGTCACCGAGCTGGCCGAAGGCCCGCTGCGCGCGGCTTATCAAATCCGCAGCAAGCAGGCCCGCACCCAGGCTTGCCGCGAAGTCACCGCCAACGTGGTGGCCGCACTGAAGGCCGACGGCACCGCCTTTGACAAGGTAGAAGTGGAAGGCCTGCTGTTTGAGATTGAAGCCCGCATCGTGCGTGGCCAGATTCTGGCCGGCGAGCCGCGCATCGATGGCCGCGACACACGCACCGTGCGCGCCATTGAAATCCGCACCAGCGTGCTGCCCCGCACCCACGGTTCGGCGTTGTTCACACGCGGCGAGACCCAAGCCCTGGTGGCTGCCACGCTGGGCACCGAGCGCGACGCGCAGCGCACCGACGCCCTGGCTGGCGATTTTGAAGACCGCTTCATGCTGCACTACAACATGCCCCCCTTCGCCACCGGCGAAACGGGCCGCGTCGGCACGCCGAAACGGCGTGAAATCGGCCATGGTCGCCTGGCCAAGCGTGCGCTGCTTGCTGCGCTTCCGAGCAAGGAAGACTTCCCCTACACGCTGCGTGTGGTGTCTGAGATCACCGAATCCAACGGCTCTTCGTCGATGGCCAGCGTCTGTGGCGGCTGCCTGGCGCTGATGGATGCGGGTGTGCCGATGAAGGCGCACGTGGCCGGCATTGCGATGGGCCTGATCAAGGACGGGAATCGATTTGCAGTCCTCACGGACATCCTGGGTGACGAAGATCACCTGGGCGACATGGACTTCAAAGTGGCTGGCACCAACAGCGGCATCACGGCGCTGCAGATGGACATCAAGATCCAGGGCATCACCAAAGAAATCATGCAGGTGGCGTTGGCGCAGGCCAAGGAAGCGCGGCTGCACATCCTGTCCAAGATGGTGGAATCGGTCAGCGGTGCCAAGGTGGAGGTGAGCCAGTTCGCGCCGCGCCTGTACACCATGAAGATCAACCCCGAGAAGATCCGTGACGTCATCGGCAAAGGCGGCGCCACCATCCGTGCACTGACCGAAGAAACCGGCTGCACCATCGACATCGGCGAAGACGGCACCATCACTATTGCCAGCACCGACGCCGACAAGGCCGAACATGCGAAAAAGCGCATAGCCGAGATCACAGCCGAGGCAGAAATTGGCAAGGTGTACGAAGGTGCGGTGACGAAAATTCTGGATTTCGGCGCGCTGATCAACATCCTGCCGGGCAAAGACGGCCTGCTGCACATCAGCCAGATTGCGCACCAGCGTGTTGAGAAGGTTGAAGACTTCCTCAAGGAAGGCCAGATCGTGCAAGTCAAGGTGCTGGAAACCGACGAAAAGGGCCGCATCAAGCTGAGCATGAAGGCGCTGCTGGAGCGCCCCGAAGGCATGGCCGAAGAGCGCTACGAGCCGCGTGGTGACCGCGGTGATCGGGGCCCCCGCCGTGACCGCGACGACCGTCCGCGCCGTGACCGCAACGACCGCGACGACCGCCCGCGCCGCGACGCCGTGCCCGCTGAAGGCGGCGACACCCCAGTGACCGCAGCGCCGGTCACTGACGCACCGCGCCAGCCCGAGTAAAGGCCCCCTGCCTGACTGCATTGCCCACCATGCGCGCGATAGAAATCACCACCCCGGGCGGCCCTGAGGTTCTGCAGCCTTGCGAAAGGCCCACGCCTGAACTGAAAGCCGGTGAACTGCTGATTGCGGTGCAGGCTTCAGGCGTGAACCGCCCTGACGTGCTGCAGCGCAAAGGTCTGTACCCCATGCCGCCGGGGGTGTCTGACTTGCCTGGGCTGGAGGTCGCCGGCACGGTGATTGCCGGTGCGCCGCAGGACCTGGCGGCAGCTGGTTTGGCCATGGGCGACGCCGTGTGCGCGCTGGTGGCGGGGGGTGGTTACGCGCAGTTTTGTGTGGCACCAGCGGGGCAATGTCTGCCCGTGCCCAAGGGCTTTTCGATGGTGCAGGCCGCCAGCCTGCCCGAGACTTTTTTCACCGTCTGGCAAAACGTGTTTCAGATTGCCGACCTGAAAGCCGGTGAGACGCTGCTGGTGCAGGGCGGCAGCAGCGGCATTGGCGTGACGGCCATTCAGCTGGCCAAGGCCTTGGGCGCCACCGTCATCGTCACGGCCGGTAGCGACGACAAGTGCACGGCTTGTGTGGCCCTCGGAGCCGACCACGCCATCAACTACCGCACCCAAGACTTCAGTGCCGAGGTGAAAAAGTTGACCAACAACCGCGGCGCGCAGGTGGTGCTGGACATGGTGGCCGGTGACTACGTGGCGCGTGAAATTGAATGCATGGCCGATGATGGCCGCCTGGCCATCATTGCAGTGCAGGGCGGCACGAAGGCGCAGATCGATGTCGGCCTGGTGCTGCGCAAACGCTTGTCCATCACCGGTTCAACGCTGCGCCCCAGGTCGGTGGCCTACAAAACAGAAATCACCCAGGCGCTGTTGGCGCGGGCTTGGCCTTGGCTGGAAAGTGGCGTCGTGAAGCCGGTCATCCACCAGGTGTTTGCCGCCGAGAACGCCGCACAGGCCCATGCGTTGATGGAGTCCAGCACCCATGTGGGCAAGATCGTTCTCAACTGGCAACAGGAGTGAACATGCGACGCAAGCTGGTGGTGGGCAACTGGAAGCTGAATGGCAGCCGTGTGGCCAACGCTGAGCTGCTGGCCGCGCTGCTGGCGGCGCGGCCGTTTGCGCCCGGCGTGCTGGATGTGGCGGTGTGCCCCCCGGCGGTGTACCTGACTGAAGTGGCCGCCACGCTGGCCAGCAGCGACATCCACTGGGGCGCGCAAGACGTGTCGGCGCACGAGCAGGGTGCTTACACGGGCGAGGTGTCTGCTGCCATGTTGCAGGAACTGGGCTGCCGCTACGCCATCGTGGGCCACTCCGAGCGGCGTGCCTATCACGCTGAGAGTGATGTGCTGGTGGCGCAAAAAGCGCAGGCTGCACTGTCGCGGGGGGTCACACCCATCGTCTGCGTGGGTGAAACGCTGGCCGAGCGGGAGTCGGGCCAGACCGACGCTGTGGTCAAGCGGCAGCTGTCGGCTGTTATTCACACCCTGGCCCATTGCGCTGCCGAAATGGTGGTGGCCTACGAGCCCGTTTGGGCCATAGGCACAGGCCGCACCGCCAGCCCTGAACAGGCGCAGGCCGTGCATGCGGTGCTGCGTGCGCAGTTGCAGGCTGCCACGGGCCGTGCTGAGCACATGAGCATCTTGTACGGCGGCAGTGTCAAAGGCGACAACGCCGCGCAACTGTTTGCGCAGGCCGACATTGACGGTGGCCTGATCGGTGGCGCCTCTTTGAAGGCCGCCGACTTTGTCGCTATCTGCCGCGCTGTGCACTGAACGCAGTCAAGAAAAATTTGAATTCTGGAGTTCTCTGACCATGCAAATCTGGATGACGCTGATCCTTGCCGTGCAACTGTTGTCGGCTTTGGTGATGATCGGCTTGGTGCTGATCCAGCACGGCAAGGGCGCCGACATGGGCGCGTCTTTTGGCAGCGGCGCCTCGGGCAGCTTGTTTGGTGCCACAGGCAGCGCCAACTTTTTGTCGCGCGCCACAGCCGCTTGTGCCACGGTCTTTTTCTTGTGCACGTTGACCCTCACCTATCTGGGCAACCAGCGGGCAGGCGCGCGCAGCGAAGCTGCGGGCAGCGTGCTCGACCGCCCCGCTTTGGCAGCGAGCGCACCCCTTACGGGCGCTATTCCGGGCGCCATTCCGGGTGCTGTTCCAGGTGCCGTGCCGGCACCGGCTGCAGCAGCTTCGGGTGTTGCACCCAAGGCCGCTCCTGCACCCGCGCCAACGTCTGGCGTTCCGGCGCCGATGGCCACCACGGTGCCTGCCGCCGCCGCCCCGGCCGCTTCGAAGTAGCCGTGCGTGTGTGCGTGGTTGCGCGCTGCGTGAAGCGCAGCCACGCGCCATGTCGTGGTCAGGACACTGCCTGAATTCGCACTAGAATCAGTGGTTGTCCGAAGCGCTTTTTTTGCGTTTGGCCGGGCATGTTGACAAGAAGAAGACGTCGTGCCGACGTGGTGAAATTGGTAGACACGCTATCTTGAGGGGGTAGTGGCGAAAGCTGTGCGAGTTCGAGTCTCGCCGTCGGCACCAACTGATCAACCTGAGCCACTGAGCCATCGACCAAGCACAGCAACCCATGCAGACTGATTCAGCTGTCTGTGCGCTGCCAGTGCGCTGCCTGTGGGCTACGTGTCAGCATCGTGCGTCACAGTGTATGAACATGCAACCCACTCCTTGGCGCATCAGTAGCAAACCCTAACCACGCCTGTCATGGACCTGACTTCTTACCTGCCGGTCATCCTGTTCATTCTGGTGGGCGTCGGTGTCGGTGTGGCGCCCCAAGTGCTGGGCTTCATTTTTGGTCCCAACCGCCCGGACGTCGAAAAGAACAGCCCCTATGAGTGCGGCTTCGAGGCCTTCGAAGATGCGCGTATGAAGTTCGACGTGCGCTACTACCTCGTGGCCATACTCTTTATCTTGTTCGACCTTGAAATAGCCTTCCTCTTCCCATGGGCGGAATCGCTCAAGGAAATAGGGCCTGCAGGCTTCTGGGCCATGATGATGTTCCTCACCATCTTGGTGGTTGGCTTTGTTTACGAATGGAAGAAGGGGGCGCTCGATTGGGAATGAAGCTTGCAAAGCCGCAAGCCTTGGCCCCACAGGAGCACTGAACCATGGGTATAGAGGGCGTCCTCAAAGAAGGTTTTGTCACCACGCAGCTCGACACGTTGATCAACTGGTCAAAAACCGGGTCACTGTGGCCGATGACGTTTGGTCTGGCCTGCTGTGCAGTTGAAATGATGCACGCGGGTGCAGCCCGCTACGACATCGACCGCTTCGGCATGTTGTTTCGCCCCAGTCCTCGGCAAAGTGACCTCATGATCGTTGCCGGTACGCTGTGCAACAAGATGGCGCCGGCGCTGCGCAAGGTGTACGACCAGATGGCCGAACCGCGCTGGGTGTTGAGCATGGGCTCCTGCGCCAACGGTGGCGGTTATTACCACTACAGCTATTCGGTGGTGCGCGGCTGTGACCGCATCGTGCCGGTGGACGTGTACGTGCCGGGTTGCCCACCCACGGCAGAAGCGCTGCTCTACGGCATCTTGCAACTGCAAGCCAAGATTCGCCGTGAAAACACCATTGCCCGCTGAGAGCAACTGCACAGTTCACCCGCGCTGAAACGGACCCCAATCGTCGATGACACAGAAACTGGACATCTTGCAGGCAGCCCTGGAATCAGCCTTGGGCGCCAAGTTGCACAAGCTGGTGCGTGAACGCGGCGAGATCACCGTCACTGTGCACGCCAGCGTGTATGCCGATGCCGCTCGCATCCTGCGCGACGATGCCAGCCTGCAGTTTGAACAACTCATCGACCTGTGCGGTGTTGACTACAGTGACTACAAAAACGAGGCCTGGGATGGCCTGCGTTATTGCATCGTGTCGCACCTGTTGTCGGTGAAACACAACTGGCGTGTGCGCTTGAAGGTGTTTGCGCTTGACGACGATTTGCCGGCGGTGGCTTCACTGACGGCATTGTGGGCGTCGGCCAATTGGTTTGAGCGCGAAGCGTTTGACATGTTCGGCATCATCTTTGAAGGCCACCTGGACCTGCGCCGCATCCTCACCGACTACGGGTTTATCGGTCATCCGATGCGCAAGGACTTTCCCACCACGGGCCATGTTGAGATGCGCTACGACGCCGAGAAAAAGCGTGTCATCTACCAACCCGTCACCATCGAGCCCCGCGAGGTCGTGCCGCGTGTGGTGCGCGAAGACCAGTACGGCGGCGGTCTTCACTGAGCGTGGCATCCGATGGCTGACATAAAAAACTACACGCTGAACTTTGGTCCCCAACACCCCGCAGCACACGGTGTGTTGCGCCTGGTGCTGGAACTGGACGGCGAGGTCATCCAACGAGCCGACCCGCACATTGGCCTCTTGCACCGCGCCACCGAAAAGCTGGCCGAGAGCAAGACCTTCATCCAGAGCCTGCCCTACATGGACCGGCTGGATTACGTGTCCATGATGTGCAACGAACACGCGTATTGCTTGGCGATTGAAAAGCTGCTGGGCGTACCGGTGCCCGAGCGTGCGCAAACCATCCGCGTTATGTTCAGCGAAATCACGCGGCTGCTGAACCACCTGATGTGGCTGGGCGCCCACGGGCTGGATTGTGGTGCGATGAACATCTTCATCTACTGCTTCCGTGAACGCGAAGACCTGTTTGACATGTACGAAGCGGTGTCGGGTGCGCGCATGCACGCGGCCTATTTCCGCCCGGGTGGTGTGTACCGCGACCTGCCGGACACGATGCCGCAATACAAGGCTTCGAAGATCCGCAACGCGCGTGCGATCGCGCGCATGAACGACAACCGCCAGGGCTCACTG
>JANNMQ010000742.1:0-4138 GCA_031398045.1 Rubrivivax sp. | reverse complement strand
GCGGGCGCTAGACGCGCCGCAGGATCAACCGCGTGCGGGCCGACAGCAGTGCAAGATCGGTGGTCTTCATGGCAGCCTCCTGTGGCGGGTTGAACAGGTGTCGCACTGTGCACGTGCGGGCTGCGGCCGTCAACCTGAACTCGACAACGGGAATCGGGTGACAGGTCCGAAAACGGCCAGCTAAGGGCCGTGGCGGGCCTACGATGCAGGCTATGGAACTGGACCCCACAGCGGCCTACGCCGCTTTGCAAGCGCGCGATGCGCGCCTGGACGGGCGCTTGTTTGTGGGCGTCACCAGCACCGGTGTCTACTGCCGGCCGGTGTGTCGTGTGCGCTTGCCGCGGCCCGAAAACTGCCGCTTTTTCAGCACGCGTGTGCTGGCCGAGGCGGCGCGGTTCAGACCCTGCTTGAAGTGCAGACCCGAGATTGCACCGGGCCTTTCGCAGATGGACTCGTCGCGTGTGCTGGCCGACGCGGCGGCGCGCAGCATCGACCAGGGCTTGCACAGCGGCACGCCGCTGAACATGCCGGCACTGGCCGCGCGCATGGGTGTCACCGACCGCCACCTGCGCCGCATCTTCGCCGCCAGCCACGGCGTCACGCCCATCGGCTACCTGAACACGCAGCGGCTGCTGCTGGCCAAGCAGCTGCTGACCGACACGCAGCAACCCATCACACAGGTGGCGCTGAACAGCGGCTTCGCCAGCCTGCGGCGATTCAATGCCGCGTTTGTGGAGCACTACCGGCTGAACCCCACGCAGCTGCGACAGACGCGCGCCGCCGCCACGCCGCCGCGTGCCGGCCTGCACAGCGGCGGCCTGCGGCTGGCCTATCGCCCACCGATGGACCACCTTGCCCTGCTGAACTTCTTCGCACAGCGCGCCATGACGGGTGTGGAAACGGTGGACGGCCTGACGCTGCGCCGCACGCTGGCGTGGCCACACCAGGGGCAGCTGTTGACGGGCTGGCTGAGCGCGCAGTTCATGCCCGACCGGCACGAGTTGCACCTGGTGCTGAGCGACAGCCTGCAGCCTGCCAGTGCCGCCGTGATGCAGCAAACGCGGCAGTGGCTGGACCTGGATGCCGAGCCTGACATCAGCGACGCCGTGTTGCAGCAGCTGCCGGTGCCTTTTGTGCCTGGCACACGGCTGCCGGGCTGCATGGACGGCTTTGAAACCGCGGTGCGGGTGATCCTGGGCCAGCAGGTCACTGTGAAAGCTGCTCGCACGTTGGTGCACCGCCTGTTGCAGCGTTTTGGCACTGCGGTGGACACACCATTCGATGGCCTGAACCGGCTCTTTCCACAGGCTTCGACGCTGGCGCAGGCTGATGCTGCTGCCATTGGTGAACTGGGCATCGTGCGCCAGCGCGTGGGCGCGCTGCAGGCGCTGGCGCGCGCGGTGTGCAACGGACAGATCAGCTTGAACCGCAGCGCACCGGTGCCAGCGACGATGGACGCGCTGCGTGCGCTGCCCGGTGTCGGCGAATGGACGGCACAGGTCATCGCGCTGCGCACGCTGGCCTGGCCAGACGCCTGGCCGGCCAGCGACATCGGCCTGATGAACGCCCTGGGCACCCGCAACATCAAGGAAGTGGTTGCGCTGGCTGAACCCTGGCGGCCCTGGCGCGGATATGCCGTGGCAAGGCTGTGGCACCACCTGGAGACTGGAACATGACCACTGACACTTCGCATTTGCTGGCCCGCTGCCGCGTAGCTTCGCCACTGGGCCCACTGACACTGGCAGCCAGCGCGGCTGGGCTGGCCGGGGTGTGGTTTGACGACCAGAAACACCATCCCGGTGAACTGCTGGCACCCCTTGCGCCGACGCAGCCCTGGCTGACGCTGGCGGCAGCAGAATTGCAGCGTTATTTTGCCGGCCAGCTGCAGCACTTCACGGTGGCGCTGGACCCCCAGGGCACACCCTTTCAGAAGCAGGTGTGGCAGGTGTTGCTGCGCATACCCTTCGGCCAGCTGCATACCTATGGCCAGGTGGCGCAACGGCTGGGCCGCCCGGCCGCCGCACGCGCCGTGGGCGCAGCGGTGGGGCGGAACCCACTGGGCATCATCGTGCCTTGCCACCGCGTGGTGGGCCAGGACGGCACACTCACGGGTTATGCCGGCGGATTGCACCGCAAACAGGCGCTGCTGCAGCTGGAAGGTACGCTGCAGCAGGCCCCGCTTGAATTGATCGTATGAGAATTGATCGCATGAGCCCAGCCACAGGCGACCCTGCGTTTTGCGCCCAACGCAACCCAGCACCGGTGCGATGAGTGCACGCAACGCCGCCGAGTTGCTGCTGTTGGCGGCACTCTGGGGCGCATCCTTTTTGCTGATGCGCCTGAGCGTGGGCGACTTTGGCGTCGTCGCGCTGGTGTTTGTGCGCGTGGCCGGCGCCGGTCTGTTGCTGCTGCCGCTGCTGGTGGTGCGGGGCAATGTCGCAGCACTGCGCCAACACTGGCGCGCCATTGCGGTGGTGGGTGTGTTGAATTCGGCGCTGCCCTTTTTGTTGTTCGTCGTGGCCGCCTATGTGTTGAGCGCCGGCTTGATGTCGATCTTCAACGCCACCGCGCCCATCTGGGGGGCGCTGCTGGCCTGGTGGTGGTTGGGTGAAAAGCTGGGCGCCTCGCGCTGGCTGGGGCTGGTGGTGGGCCTGGCAGGAGTAGCCGGCCTGGCCTGGGGCAAGGCCGACTTCAAGGCCGGTGCCGAGGGCCTGAGCCCCGCCGTGGGGGTGGCGGCTTGTCTGCTGGCCACGCTGCTGTATGCGGTGGCGGCCAACTATTCACGCAAGCAACTGGCGGGTGTGCCGCCGCTGGCCGTGGCCACGGGCAGCCAGTGTGCAGCCGCAGCCGTGCTGTTGGTGCCCGCCTGGTTATGGTGGCCCGTTGAAACACCCAGCCTCCGGGCCTGGGGCAGCGCTGCGGTGCTGGCTGTGGCCTGCACGGCGCTGGCTTATTTGTTGTACTTCAGGCTCATCGCGCAGGTGGGCCCGGCCAAAGCCATTGCGGTGACCTTTCTGATACCGGCCTTTGCGATGGCCTGGGAATGGCTGCTGTTGGGCGTCATACCCACCACCGCGATGCTGCTGGGCTGTGTGGTGATCCTGGGCGGCACAGCCCTGGCTACCGGCGCGCTGAAATGGCCCGCGCGCAACGTCGGCCGCTGAAAGAACAGGCCGCAGTTTTGCGCCGGCGGCCCGGATGCTGCACAGCGCCGGTCAGGCGCTGCAGCAGCGGGTGGGTTCAGCGAAACCGCGACTGCGGCACCGTGGCCACATCACCGGGCAAGCGGGCCAGGTAATCGGCCATGGCCTTGAGTTCGCTGCGCTTGTAGGGCTTGACCTGTGCACCCATGATGGCGTTGGCCCGGCCCAGGCGGTTGTTGCCTTCGGTACCGTAGGCTTTCAGCGCGACATACAGGAAGTCGGCGTGCTGACCCGCCAGTTTGGGGTAGGCGCCGTCGATGGGCTTGTTGTAGTTGGCGCCATGACAAGAAGCGCAGGCGCCCTTGGTCAGCAAAGCGGCCACTTCGGCGCTGGGCGCAACAGCCGGGGTGTCGGCCACCGCTTTCACTGACGAGCCTTTGTGGCCTTCGTAGTACACGGCCAAGTCGGCCATGTCCTGGTCGCTCAGCGTGATTGCAATGCCGCGCATGCTGGGGTGTTTACGTTCGCCCTTTTTGTACGCCGCCAGCGCGGCAGCGATGTACTTGCCGTTCTGGCCGGAAATCATCGGCACCTTGTGCACTTCAGGAAATGTGGCCTGGTAACCGTAAATGCCATGGCAACCGATGCACATGGCCGCTTTTTCCTTGCCAGCCACCGGGTTGCCCGCGACGTCTTGCGCCTGTGCGGCAGTGAAAGCGCTGGCCAGGGCGAGCAGGAAAAAAATTGTTTTGCTCTTCATCATGGGCGAATGGGGTGAGGGTGAGGTGCAGAAGTCGTGTGGGTGCAAAAGTGTTGGCGGTGCAGATGGCTGCCGTGACAGCAGCACCACCCCCGGCATTTGGTGCGCTCGAAGCGGGCAGATTATAGGGCGACCTTATACTGACTTGAGCCTGCCCAAAGTCCCTGAAAACCACCTGAAAAACGCTGACGCGCCATGAAATTCAAAGGTTCTGATCAATACATCGCCACGCAAG
>JANNMQ010000706.1:0-2748 GCA_031398045.1 Rubrivivax sp. | reverse complement strand
GGACGTGCAGACCGAGCCG
Source organism: Rubrivivax sp. (assembly GCA_031398045.1). Lineage (GTDB taxonomy): Bacteria > Pseudomonadota > Gammaproteobacteria > Burkholderiales > Burkholderiaceae_C > Rubrivivax. The sequence continues at coordinate 2,729 of JANNMQ010000706.1, read as the reverse complement.
GCTTTGAAACGCGATATGGCCTATTCACACGTGCACCAGGGCTGGCCCGAGCTGCTGGACCAGATCTGGGTCAGCGAAGAGTTTGTCGCCACCTCACAGCGTTCAATCGGTGACGTGCGGCGTGTGGACGTGTTCAACGACCACTTGCAGGAAAGCCGTGAACGCTGGCGCAGCGACCACGGTTTTGTGCGGGCCTTGCTGCGGCTGCGCAGCGGCGCGGCGCCCTAACCCGGATATTTCACCACGGCCGCTGCGGATTCAGACGCTGGGGTGTTTGCGCGCGGCCCAGAACGTCGCGCCCTCGGGCCCATAACGTTCGGCGTGGGGCGCGTCCATGGCGAGCTCAAAACAATCGCCGGGCAACAGGTGCTGCGTGTTGCTGCCACAGGTCAGCCACAGTTCACCCTGCACCATCCGTGCGCTCACATCGAAAGGGTGGGTGTGCGTGGGCACTTCGTGGCCAGGAGCCCAGACACGTTCAAGCACTTCGTCAAAACCTCGTTGGCGAGCTTGGGCTTCGAAGTCGGCGTAACTGATGGTCGTCATGTCTGGCTCCTGCGTGTGCACATGCGGATATTAATGTTTCCGATGTTCATGCCACCACAGCATCCGTTCGGGCTGAGCTTGTCGAAGCCCCGCCACCACGGGGGCGGCACTTCGACACGCCCAGTGCGAACGGCCGGTGGTGCGTATCGCGAATTTTGGAAAGCTCAATAGGTTGCTTCAGCCGCGGGCGTGGGTGACACCGCCATCCACCACCAGCGTGGAGCCCACCACGTAGTCGCCGGCGCGAGACGCCAGGTAGATGGCGGCACCGGCCATGTCGTCATCCACGCCGATGCGCCGCGCCGGTATGCGGGGTGCGATCTCGTCGCCGTGGTCACGCGCCACCTGGTTCATGTCGGATGCAAAAGCGCCCGGCGCGATGGCGCTGACGACGATGTTTTCGGGTGCCAACTGCAGCGCCATGCGTCGCGTCAGGTGGATCAGCCCGGCCTTGCTGGCTGCATAGCTGTAGGTCTCTTGCGGGTTGACCGACACGCCGTCGATGGAAGCGATGTTGATCACCTTGGCGCAGTGGCCCCGCGCGGCCCCGGCCTTTAGCGCACCGTGCAGCGCCTGGGTCAGGAAAAACGGCGTCTTCAGGTTCAGGTTCACCACCTTGTCCCAGCCGGATTCCGGAAATTCATCAAAAGGTGCACCCCAGGCCGCGCCGGCGTTATTGACCAGGATGTCCAGGTGCGGCACGCGCGCGTTGTAGGCCGCTACCAGGCCGCGCAGGCCCGCTTCCGTGGACACATCGGCCGGCAGCGACACACAAGGCCCCAGCGCTGACAACTCCGCGGCCGTGGCGTCACAGGCCGTGGCCTTGCGCGAAGAAATGTAGACCGTGGCGCCGGCTTTCAGAAAACCGGCGGCAATCATGCGGCCAATGCCGCGTGAACCGCCGGTGACCAGCGCCGTGCGGCCGGCCAGTGAAAAGAGATCGTTCAAGGCAGCCCCCGGGCTGGTGTGGAAAAACACGAGCGTATCGCGTTCTTTCGACATCCGGCCCCAGGCAAATCCCCTGCGTCAAGGGGCCGCTCAACAGGCTTTTTGTCAGGCCGTGGTGTCGGCCATCAAGGTGCTGAACCAGGTGCCCATGTCCTTGAAGTTGTCGCCGTTGATGGTGGCGGCCTCGGTGGCCGTGGCGGGCACACCGTTGACCATCGTTTGCCCGCCGTTGGACGCCACTTTCATGCTCCCCTTCCCGGCAGGGTCGTACTGGTACACGGCCGTCAGCCATGACGCGGTGCTGGCGGTGATGGGCGAATAACAAGCGGAGTTGGCCACCGGCTGCGGGTCGGGGCTGCCCCCGGCCAGCAGCCGCACGATGGCGTCGGCGCAGATCTTGGCCTCTTGATTGGCCACGTGCCCGGCCTTGGGCATGCCGCAGCTGGACGCGTCACCGATGACGTGGATGTCGGCACCGCCGCTGGCGGTGGACTCGTAGCTCAGCACGTTTACCGCCGCCCAGCGGCCGCCAGCGCCGTTGTTCAGGCCGGCCACGTCCAACCACTTGCCCGGCTCACTGCCTGCTGCGCGGTGCGGCACGATGGGGTTCACCACGCGCGCCTGCACCTGTTGCGCCGTTCCATTTGCGGTGTAGGTGACGAGCCGGCTGACCGCCCCGATGCTGATGTTGCTGACCCCCGGCACGTACTGAATGACGCTGGCGTGTATTTGCGAAAACGCTGTTTCGAACGTGTGTCTTTCAGCCTGGATGGACAGGTTTTCGTCCAGCACCAGCACCTTGCAGCTGGCGCGCTGAGTGGTTTTCAGGTGGTCGGCCACCACGCAGGCGCGTTCATAGGGCCCGGGTGGGCAGCGATAAGGTGCCTTGGGAATGGTCATCACAAAGGTGTCGCCATTCACCATAGCGGCAATCTGCGTGCGCAGCAGCGCGGTCTGCGCGCCAGCGCGCCAGGCGTGCGGCGTGCGGCTTTCGTAGTCTTCGGGGGTCAGGCCGTAGGCGCTGTCAAAGCTGATGCCGGGTGCCAGCACCAGGCGGTCATAGCCCAGTGTGCTGCCGTCGGCCAATGTCACCGTGTGTGCGTCGGCGTTGACGGCGGCCACGGTGCCCACCCTGTGCACCACGCCGTACTTGGTGGCCAGCGCGGCGCGGCTGAATTGCAGAGACGCCAGGCTGCGGCTGCCGTTGAGCACCAGGTTGCTCATGATGCTGGACG
>JANNMQ010000699.1:0-3130 GCA_031398045.1 Rubrivivax sp. | reverse complement strand
CAGGTCGGCAAAAAAACGCGACATCAAAACTCCCGAGAAACACAAGGCTCCCTGTACAAATGGATTGTCTGTGCCCCAGCCTGCAACAAAACCAATTAGAAGTCTAGGAGTGTTCTGTGCACCCCCTGTCAGCCCTTGGGGGGTGACAACTGCAAAGCAGGCTTGTCCCGGGCTGACTTCTACAATCATCCGCTATGGACAGTATCTTGTCGCCCTCGCTGTTGGGGCAGCCTGCGCGCCGACGCATCCAAGAGCTGCCTGACGAACTGATCAGCCAGATCGCGGCTGGTGAAGTCATCGACCGCCCAGCCGCCGCCGTGCGTGAACTGGTGGACAACGCGCTGGACGCCGGCGCCCGCCACATCACCGTGCGCCTGCTGGCTGGCGGTGTGCGCAGCATCGTGGTGGAAGACGACGGCTTGGGCATACCGCAGACCGACCTGCCGCTGGCACTGAAGCGCCATGCCACCAGCAAGATTGGCAACCTGGCCGAGCTGGAAGCGGTGCAGACCATGGGTTTTCGCGGCGAAGCGCTGGCGGCCATTGCATCGGTATCAGAAGTAGCCATCACATCACGCACCACCGACCAGCCGCACGCTTACCAACTGCAGTCCCGCAGTGGCGAGCTGAGCGCGGCTGCGCGGTCGGTGGGCACCACGGTTGAAGTGCAGGAGCTGTTTTTCAGCACCCCGGCGCGGCGCAAGTTCTTGAAAACCGATGCCACGGAACTGGCCCATGCGCTGGAGGCCGTGCGCCGCCATGCGCTGGCGCGGCCCGAAGTCACTTTTGCGGTCTGGCACGAAGGGCGGCTGGTGGCGCAGTGGCGTGCCGTGGCGCAGGGCGCGGCAGCGCAGCCAAGCATCCAAGGCCGCGAAGCAGATGTTGTGGCTGGCGCTGACGCCGCAGCCGCCCAGCGCTGGGCCGATGTGCTGGGCGCCGACTTCACGGCCCACAGCCGCGCCGTGGCCGACCAGCGTGGCCCGCTGACCATTGCTGGGCGGGTGGGCCAGCCCGAGGCGGCAAGGGCGCGGGCCGACCTGCAGTACCTGTTTGTCAACGGCCGTTATGTGCGTGACCGACTGCTGGCGCACGCGGTGCGGGCCGCTTTTGAAGACCAGCTGCACGGCAGCCGCCAGCCCGCTTACGCGTTGTTCATCACGGTGGCTCCTGAAGCGGTGGACGTCAACGTGCACCCGGCCAAGATCGAAGTGCGTTTTCGTGACGGGCGTGCAGTGCACCAGGCGGTACGGCACGCGGTTGAAAATGCCTTGGCTGGGTCGCGGGCGCTGCTGCCCGCTGTTGGCGATGCCCATGGCGCAGAAAGGGTCGAAGGGGGTGCAGCAGTGCCGGCAACCAGGGCGTGGCAAAGCACGCTGGCGCTGGCTGAAGAGCCGCTGCAGGCACGCGAAGTGTCACCGCCCTGGCAACCCCCGGCCGCAACGGCGGGTGACTGGCGCACTCCGCAGGGCAGCGGTGGCCTGGCCGCCTGGGCGGCGCTGCGGTTGCCGCCCAGTGCCGCGCCCGCAGTGCAGACGCCCCCGACGGCAACCTTTGACGCGCCTGCAGTGTCCTGGCCACTGGGCCGCGCCATTGCTCAAATTGCAGGCACCTACATCCTGGCCGAAAACACCCAGGGCCTGGTGGTGGTGGACATGCATGCTGCGCATGAACGCATCGTCTATGAACAGCTGAAACGCCAGTCGGCAGCGTCGGGCGCGATTGCGACGCAGCAACTGCTGGTTCCGGTGAGCTTCGCCGCCACGGCGGCTGAACGGGCCTGTGCCGAGTCTGAACGCGACACGCTGGCCGAGTTGGGCTTGGATGTGAGCACTTTGAGCGCCGGCAGCCTGGTGGTGCGCAGTCGCCCGGCTGCGCTGCCTGACGCCGATCTGGCCGAGCTGACACGCTCGGTTCTGGCCGATCTGATGGCCAGCGACAGCGGCGGTGCTTCAGGCGTGGTGCAGCGCGCCCGCGACGACAGGCTGGCCACCATGGCTTGCCACGGCGCCGTGCGCGCCAACCGGCGCCTGACGCTGGAAGAGATGAACGCCTTGTTGCGCGACATGGAACGCACCGACCGAGCCGACACCTGCAACCATGGCCGCCCCACCTGGCGTCAGGTGACCGTGAAAGACCTGGACAGCCTGTTCCTGCGCGGCCGCTGAATCGACTCCTGCTGTACATAAAGGGCCTTGCGTTGACGCGCAGGTTAGCTCCTATTCGGGCCCGGCGTTCAACCCCTCCTTGGGAACCCTGACGGGTGTTGCGATTCGTTACTCGACTAACTTTTTCCACGACATCAGTGGCATGGCCAACGCGACTGTCTTCCCGGGGCCACTTGGCCCTTTGCCCAGCCTGGTTCGAGGAGACTTCGAATCGACGTCGATTTTTCAGTTGAACATCACCGAGCCTGGTGCGCAGACCGTCCTGTACAGCGACGCGGACTCGCGCAGTGCGAACTGCACCGGGGTGAGCGTAGCCCCGGGTTGCCAGGTACGAGAAGTCTTCACCGGCAATGACACCGGAATGCTGACCGTCCCCGCTCCACTTCTGGGCGCCTACGTGTCGCAGCCGGGCGATACCACCATCTCTTACACGGCATCGGATCAACTCATCGTGCAGCCGAGTTGCTTCGCGCAGACGAGCGTTTTTCTTTGCAGGATGGATTCAACCAGTCTTTTCAGCGGCTCCGTCATCTTTACTTTCACCTACGAACCCGCACCCCCCGTTCCTGAACCCGCCTCGGCCGCGCTTTTGCTTGCAGGTTGCGGTGTGCTTGCGGCTCTGAGAACACGCCGGACGCGCCACCGTTGCGCCTAAGCGTTCAGCGCGGCGGCCTACCCCGCCGCCAACAACTGCCGCAACACAAACGGCAAGATGCCGCCGTGCTGGTAGTAGGCCACTTCGATGGCGGTGTCGATGCGCAGCGTCACCGGCACTTCGCGCCGCAGGCCGTCGGCGCCGGTGACGACAAGCAGTGCATCTGACAGCGGCTGGATGTCGGCTGCCAGCTGCACGTCCACCACCTCGTCACCGCGCAGCCCCAGGCTTTGCCATGACGTGCCGGCCTTGAACTGCAGTGGCAGCACACCCATGCCGATCAAATTGCTGCGGTGGATGCGCTCAAAGC
>JANNMQ010000687.1:0-1858 GCA_031398045.1 Rubrivivax sp. | reverse complement strand
GTGGCGTGGTGCGTGCCGTACAAGTCGATCTCTAGGCCTGCGGCCTGGCCTGGGCGGCCGCTGTGGTCCAGCGCGCGCATGGCAACCGGCACCGCTGCGGGCAGCGGGACTTGCACCACGTCACCCGCAGCACCGCCGCTGACCGACAACGAGGTGAAGTGCGCCCGCGGCGGCGTCGTGCCGGCCGGGGCCCAGCGGCCGGCCGCAGCGGGCACCCAGGCTTCGGTGTCGGCGGCCAGCTGCACCCGCAAGTGTTCACCTTGCTGGCCCGTGACGTGCAGCAAAGTGCCACGGGGCAGTTCGGCCAAAAAAGGCCCACCCAGGCGCACGCCGTGCAGGCCGTGCAACAGGGCGGCACCCTCGTCGCCCACCTGCCACAGGCGGTCGGGGTTGGTGCGCCACTGGCCCGCAGCACCGGGAGTCAGCGCGGTGATGCGGCGCGGTGGCGCCCGCCCACCCGCGAAGGCCCGTGCGTGTTGGGGGCCCGGCTGTTGCAGCTGTACCTGCACCGGTGCAGCAGGCACGTCGGTCGCACCGGCAAACAGCAGCGACGCTCGGTACCGGCCCGGGCTGGCCTCGGCCAACGGCTGCCAGCGCTGGCCGGGCAATCGGGCACTTGCCTGCTGGCCCGGTGTGGCCTGCACGGCCACTTCCACCGCCTCGTTGGGCTGGGTGTACACCGCCTGCGCAGGCTGCAGCGAGCTGCCATTGATGAACAAGCGGTCTGCCGGCCATTGCACACCGGCTGCCGGTGCGGTGCGGACCACCGCCAGCGTTTGTGTGCTGGTCTGCCCATCAGGCCCCTGGGCCTGCACCACGATGGTGTTGCTGCCCATCGCCAATGGCACCTGGTCACGCACAAAGATGCCGCTGCTAAACACCTGCGCCGCAACGCCTACCACGCTGACACGCGCAGCGGGCGCTGTGCGTCCCATCACGTGCACGTGGTCGGTGGTGACGGGGGTGCTCGCTGCTGCAGGTGCCAGCACCTGCAGCAGCGGTGGTGCACCAAGTCCACCGGTTTCGGGCAGGGCCTGTGCCATCAGAGTCTCAGATCATCAGGCCCGCATCAGCGTGCTCTTGCCGAACAGGCTTTCGATCAAGTCCACCGCCAGCTCTGCGGTTTTGTTGCGCATGTCCAGCGCTGGGTTCAGTTCCATCACGTCCAGGCTGGCCAAGCGGCCGGTGTCGGCAATCATTTCCATGCACAACTGGGCCTCGCGGTAGGTGGGGCCACCGGGCACTGTGGTGCCCACACCCGGGGCGATCCCGGGGTCGAGAAAGTCGACATCAAAGCTCACATGCAGGTGCGTGTTGTCGTCCAGCGCGGCCAGGGCCTGCTGCATGGTGTGGCGCATGCCCATCTCGTCGATGTAGCGCATGTCAAACACCTCCAGCCCCACTTGGTGCACCAGGCGCTTTTCACCGGCGTCCACGCTGCGGATGCCGATCTGGCGCACCCAGCCTGCGTCGATGGCCGGCACCTGGCCGCCGATGCCCACCAGTTCGGCCGGCCCGTGCCCGCACAGGCAAGCCACCGGCATGCCGTGGATGTTGCCGCTGGGCGTGAGCACGCTGGTGTTGAAGTCGGCATGGGCGTCCAACCACAGCACCCGCAGTTTTTGGCCCGTGGTTCGGCAGTGGCGTGCCACTGCGCTGATGCTGCCGATGCCCAGACAGTGGTCACCGCCCAACAGGATGGGCAGGCGGCCGCGTTGCAATTCCGTGTGCATGGCCTGGTGCACGGCTTCGTTCCAAGCCACAACCTCTGCCAGATGGCGGTATCCGTCGACAGGCGGCAGCCAGGGGTTGGCGGGCCCGTTCAAATTGCCCCGGTCTTGCACCTGCAGGCCGTGGC
>JANNMQ010000593.1:0-4211 GCA_031398045.1 Rubrivivax sp. | reverse complement strand
CGCGCCAGCGTGGATTTGCCGGCGCCCGAGGGGCCCACAATGCCCACCACTTCACCCGCGCGGAACTCGGCGTTCAGGCCGTGCAAGATGGGGGTTTTGCGCCCCGGCGCCGTGGCCGTCAGGTTGCGCAGGGTGATCTGCCCCACCACCTGGGCAGCCGGCGACATCGTCGGTACGGGCGGCTGCGATTGCAGCAAGGTGTTCAAGCGGACGAACGCAGCGCGCGCCAGTGCGGATTGACCCCAGGTTTGCACAATCGAGCCTATCGGCCGCAGCGCGTTGCCCATCAAAGCATTGCTGGCAATCATGGCACCGGCAGTGATTTTGCCGTCCATGGCCAGCAATGCACCCAGCGACAACATCAAAGCCTGCTGTGTGTATTGCACAAACTTCAACAGCGCTGTCATGCGGTAGCTGTGTTCTTGTACTTGAGCGTGGTTGGCGGTTTGCTTGCCAAACAATGCCATCCACTGCAGTCGCAGGTTACCCTGCATGCCCATACTTTCCACGGTTTCTGCATTGCGCAGCTTGGCCTGCAGATACTGGCCGGAATCAAGCGCCAAGTCTTGCTGCAGTTTTTGCCGCTTCTGGCTTAATTGCTGCAGCACGAATCCCAGCGCCAGTTGCACCACACAGAAAGCGACTGACAGCCAACCCAGCCAAGGGTGCATCAAAAAAATCACCGCAATGAACACCACGGCCCAGGGCGTGTCGACGATGGCAAACACCGCGTTGCCGGTCAGGAACTGGCGCACCGTGTTCATGTCGGTCAGCGGCTGCTGCGGGCTGCGCTGGGCTTGTGCCATCTGGGCCGTGAAGGCGGCAGTGAACACTGGCCGGTTCAACGCTTGGTCAAAACGTGCCCCAGCCCGCACCAGAAGGCGCGAACGCACCCAATCTGAAAACGCCATCAACAGCAAGAAAAACACCATGGCTGCTGTCAGTGCAATCAGCGTGTAGCCGTTGCCGCTGAGCATGACGCGGTCAAACAACTGCAACATGTACAGCGTGGGCGTCAGCATCAGCAAATTGGTAAAAGCGCTGAATACAACGACCCAGAAAAATTCGCGCCTGAAGGTCCACAACACTCGACTTAGCGGGCTGCCGAACAGACCGCCTTTGAGCGCTGTGGGTCGCGGGGGCGTGGTGGCTCCAGGGGCTGACAGGGCTGCGCTCATGATCTGCCTCCTTGCGGCGCGAGCTCGGTTGCAACCGAGGTTTGGCGCGGTGCCGCTGCAGCCCTTGTCGCAGGGCTTGCAGTGCCGGGGGCAATCCCAGGTTGGGCAGCGGCACGCACTTTCTCGTTGGCCGCTTTTATGGATGCCAGCACTTCGTCACGCGGGCCAAAGCTCTGAACTGCGCCCTCGTGCAGCACCAGCAGCTTGTCGGCAGCCACCAGCATAGAGCTGCGATGGGTGATGCTTACAACAGTGGCGCCACGCGCCTTCAGCCGCTGGATCATGTCGATGAGGGCTTTATTGCCCGCTTCGTCCAGGCTGGAATTGGGCTCGTCCAGTACCAGCAGTTGCGGCTGACCATAAACGGCACGCGCCAAGCCGATGCGCTGGCGTTGGCCCCCAGACAGCGATGCACCATCGTCGCCAATTTGCGTGTCAAAGCCTTCGGGTAACGCTTCAATCATGGCTGTTATATCCACTTCGTCGGCGGCTTGCCGCACCAGGTTCATGTCGACTTTGCCAAAGCGTGCGATGTTCTCGGCCACGCTGCCATCAAACAATTCCACACCCTGAGACAGGTATCCCACATAGGGACCAAGCTGACTTTTGTGCCAGGTAAAGACATCGGCTCCATCCAGCCTTACCTTGCCGTTTTGGGCTGGCCACACGCCGATCAAACTGCGCGCCAACGTGCTTTTGCCCGCTGCAGAGGCACCAACTATGGTCAGCATCTCACCCGGTGAAGCGCCAAAGCTCACACCCTTGAGTACAGCGGTGGTGCTGCCTGGCGGCGTGACCACCAAGTTCTCGACCGTCAAAACCCCCTTCGGCGCAGGCAATGGCATGCCTGGCGTGGGGATGGGTACCGCTTTGAGCAAGGCCCTGAGCCGGCCATAAGACGTGCGCACACTGCCAATGGCACGCCATTGGGCCACCAGCTGCGCCATGGGTGCCAAAACGCGGCCGCCCAGGATGCTGGCCACGATGGCCATGGCCGCGCCACCCAGCAATGCATTGTTCAGCGCCAACCAACAAGCCAGGCCCAGCAGCAGCGAGCCCTGCAGCTGTAGCAACATCTTGGAAGCTGCGGTGGCAGCGCCTGCGCTGTCTGAGGCCTGGCCCAGGTTGAGCATGAATCGCCTTTGGCTCTCGGTCCAGCGCCTGTGCATGTCGGCTTCCATACCCATGGACTGAATGACCTGGGCGTTGCGAAAGGTGCCTGCGGCGCGCATTTGGGCTGCCAGAGCGGCGCGGCTGGCTTCGCCGTAGGGGCGTGATGAATGGCGTTCTTGGTACCAGCCGATGCCAGCATGCACGGCGGCGGCGAAAAGCGCCAAGTACCCCAGCCAAGAATTCATCAGGTACAGAAGAAACAGGCAAAGGAGTGCTGCAGGAAGGTCCAACAGCCCGGTGACGGCTGGCGACGACATGAAGTCGGTGACGGTGCGCAAGTCGTTCATGCCGTGCGGGTTGCTTCCCGGCACCTTGTGCAAGTTGGCGGTAAAAGTGGCGTCAAACACGCGTGTAGTCAAACGCGCCTCCACGGCCTGCGCAGCCCGTTGCAAGGCGCGGCTGCGCACGATTTCCAACAGTTCCAGCGCGACATAAGAGCCGATGGCGGCCAGCAACAACCACCACAGCGTATTCGGGTTGCGGCTGTTCAAGGCGCGCCCGTACACCTCAAACATGAACCAGGATGGCGCCAGCATCAACACCCCAACCACCAGGCTCATGCGCAAAGCTTGCATGTAGTAGCGGCGCGGCTCCTGCAAAGCTTGCCGCAACTCGTCGGCGCCGTCTGGGCCAGTGGCCGATCGATCAATGGGTGCACTCATGGCAATTTGCCTTCTGGCTGGGTCAAACCAAGCAAGGCGCTGGCTGGGGCCGCTGGTTGGTTGGAATTCATATGCTGCAGTACCAAATACTCAGGAAACTCTTCAGCGCCAATCCCAGCTGAAGGTTTCGAAGCGGCAGAGGTCGAAACCGCAGCGGTCGGCGACGTCTCTTCTTTTTCGGCAAATTGAAAATTCAACGCAAATTCTCCGTCGCGCTCAAACAGCACAATCTCGCGCAGTTTGTCCAGGCGAAAACGCCTCTCGTCTTCTGGCGCAAGTGCTAGATTGAACCGCATGCGACCGTCCAGCGTGTACATCGAAGCCCTGCCATCCTTCAAACTGAGCGTATGGCGGTCAAAAAACACGGGCGAAGTGGGCAGAAATCGCAACACGGGCAGCGGCTTGCCGGCCATGCGCTGCACATTGAACGGGCTCTTGGGGTGTTGGTAGACCAGCCGGCAGGCGCGCGACACCGAGTACACCGCGTTGCACACCATTTGCGATCCCATGGCCGGAAACTGCTGGCGCATGGCGCGGTAGGCCATGTGGTGCAGCGCCACACGGTTCCAACAAGCCGTCTGCTGAGCCAAAGGCGCCAGCGCATTGCACACCGCTGCAAATGCTGCTTGCAGCTCTTGCAGCTTTGCATGTTGGGCCGGCGTGGTTTTCAGGCGGATGACGAGGGTGGAATTCATCTGAACAAAACTGAAACGAATTGCAACGAATTCCTATATGAATTCTGTACGCTTAAAAAAAATGGCGTCCTCAGAAATAGACAGCCATTTCTTTAAATTTACGACCGAACAACTGATGGCTGCCAAAAGGTTGTCACACCCCTTGGCTTTGTCTCACTCGATTCTGGCGGTTCGGGACAGAAAAAAGGGCAATAGACCAGCCCCGGCCAAGAACCAGTCCGGTTTCAAATCTTGCGCCGACGAACCACCGCTGCCATGCCAGCGATGCCAGCCAGCATCATCAAGTAGGTTCCGGGTTCTGGGATGGGCACGGCCACTGCGGTAAATGAAGCAGCACCGGTGGAGGCGGCCGGGAAAAAGCCGTCAACCGGACTGACTTGGTTGTTGACGACATACAGCGCGCCCAGTGGTGAAGCAAAACCCTGTGCAGCACCCGAAATCCACTGCACGCCAACACCAGCAAACGGAATCGCAGCGATGTTGACGCTGCTCAAGGGGTTGGC
>JANNMQ010000571.1:0-5506 GCA_031398045.1 Rubrivivax sp. | reverse complement strand
CAGCTGGGCCAGGCGGATGCCAAGGCCCGTGCCCAGTGGGGCAGCTTGCTGGCTGAATTCGAAACCAAGGCCGGTGCACTGGCCAGCACCATTGCTGGCAGCGAAGACCGGGTTTTCAGGCGTGACCTGGTGGCGCCGGTGGATGGCGTCGTCAACCGCATCCTGGTCAATACGCGCGCCGGCGTGGTGGCACCGGGCAAGGCGGTGCTGGAGATCGTGCCCATCGAAAGCGACATCATGCTCACGGTGCGCGTCAAACCCAGCGACGTGGGCTTCATCCGCGTGGGCCAGCATGCCAACGTGCGTGTGCTGGCTTACGACACCGCGGCCTACGTACGCATGAAGGCCACCGTTTCGCGGGTGGGCGCCGACGCCGTGCTGGACGAGCGCAATGAACCCTACTTTGAGGTGCAGCTGTCCAGCCCACAGGGCCAACTGGCCCAGGACGGCAAACCATTGCCCGTCACACCCGGCCTGCCCGTGGATGTGGGCATCCTGACCGGTGAGCGCAGCGTGCTGGAGTACGTGCTCAAGCCGGTGGTCCGCGGCCTCCAATCGTCATTGCAGGAACGATGAAATCAAGATCAAGCGTTGAGCCGACACAGCGCGTGCCTGCGCGTGCGAAGCCTTCGATTCGCTGGGCGTTGGGTGTGGTGGCTGCCGTGTGTGTGGGTGCGGCGCAGGCGCAAACGGGCACAGGTGGGTCGATGTCGCCCACGGTTGCAGCGGCAGCCGTTGGCGCTCGTGGCAGCGCCACACTGCGTGACCTGTTGGCGCGAGCGGTGCCCTGGGACCCCCAGGTGCGTTTGGCAGCTGCTGCACAAACCATCGCGCAAGAACGGCTGTCGCAATCCAGGTCCCGCTTGTGGCCCACGTTGGGCATCAGCGCCACGGGTGGCGAAGGCCGCGACGAAGACTTTGGTCGCACCGTCAAGCGGCGGGTAGACCGTAGCGAGATGCTGTTGCGCTGGAACCTCTACAACGGCGGCGTTGATGCAGCCGAAATTACCGCCACGGAACGTGAGTGGGCCGCCGCCACCGAAGACTTGAACCAAGCGCTGGACCTGGCTTCAGAGCGCATCGCCAATGCCTACTTGGACGCCGGGCGTTGGCAGGCGCTGGTGGATCCGTCCCTGGCACGTGTGAAGACCATCGAGCGCTGGGTCGAGCAGGCCCGTACGCAGGTCAAGGCCGGGCGCTTGTCCGATGCCGACCTTCAGCAGGCCGAGTATTCGTTGACCGACGCGCAGCTGTCGCACCAGGTGCTGGTGTCGGAATTGATGGGCGCCCTGGGGGCGTTGAATGCGCTGCTGGGGGGCTCTGGTGCCGAACAGGTGTCTGCGGTGATGCCGCAGACGTTGCCGCGCGTGGCGCCTGAAGAGGCGCGCAACCTCACGCCCGCTGGTGTGCGGGTAGCGCGCTTGCGTGCCGAGGCGGCGGGCAGCCGCGTGGTCAGCGCTGCGCAACTGGCCACACCCCGTGTGGATCTGGACGCGCGCAAGCGGCTCAGTGACGGCACCACGCCCACCCCCAGCACATCGCAACGCGACGGCTGGACGGTGGGTTTGCGTTGGGAAATGCCGCTCGGCGGCGAGACCTTCTCCAAACGACGTGAGTCCATTGCGCGTGCTGAAGGTGCGCAGGCCGAAGTGGCCCGCATCGAACAAGGCCTGGTGTCCGAACTGGCGTCCATCGCACCCCGCCTGCTCAGCGCCGAGCAGGCGGTGGCTCAGCTGCAGAGTCAGGCCGAGCAATACAACAGCTTGCTGCGCGCCGGCCGTGTGCAGTTTGAAGCCGGCCGGCGCACGCTGCAGCAGCTGATACAGCTGGAAGACGGACGCATCAATGTGGTGCAGCGGCTGGCTGAACAGAACAACCGCCTGGACAAACTGCGGCTGCGCCTGTTGGTGCTGTCGGGCCGTTTGTCCAGCGCCATGGGCATAGACCCGGCACCGGCAGGCAGTACACGCCGATAAGGACCACATTGACATCAGGAAACCAAGCCGTAGTGCAGCGCGCCCACGTTGGCCGCGGTTGGACAGGGTTGGACAGGGCTGAAAGTGGCGTGCGGCTACACTGCCGGCGCCGCCGATCGGTGGCGCCATGCGTGGAGGGCCTGAGATGACAACCACTGTTCCGATCACCGCTGTCTACCCCGGCACCTTCGACCCTTTGACCTTGGGTCACGAAGACCTGACCCGCCGCGCCGCGCGTTTGTTCGACCGCTTGATCTTGGCCGTGGCTGCAGGGCATCACAAACGCACCATGTTCAGCATCAGCGAGCGGCTGGAGATTGCGCAGGAAGCGGCCGCACCCTACAAAAACGTTGAGGTGCGCGTCTTTCGCGGCCTGCTGCGCGACTTCGTGGTGGAAAACGGGGGTAAGGTGGTGGTGCGCGGGCTGCGTGCGGTCACCGACTTCGAATACGAGTTTCAAATGGCCGGCATGAACCGCCAGTTGATGCCCGACGTTGAAACCGTCTTCATGACACCCTCAGACCAGTTTCAGTTTGTCAGCGCTACCTTCGTGCGCGAGATTGCCACCTTGGGTGGTGATGTTTCCAAGTTCGTGGCACCGTCAGTGCTTCGGCGCCTCAAAGAACGCGTCAAGCAGACCCAGGAGTAGACCGGCCATGGCGTTGTGGATCACCGACGAATGCATCAACTGCGACGTGTGTGAGCCCGAGTGTCCGAACGAGGCCATCAGCATGGGTGCCGACATCTACGAAATCGACCCCGCCCGCTGCACCGAATGTATGGGCCACTTCGATGAACCGCAATGTGTGCAGTTGTGCCCAGTGGCCTGTATCCCGGTCAATCCGTCTTTTGTCGAGACGGAACAGCAGCTGCTCGCCAAGTACCGTCGTCTGCAGGTTTTGACGACGGATGACGGTGCCGCGCCTTCATTGCTGATTTCGGCCTGATTTTTTCTGGCGGTGTTTCCTTGGTCTTGGACGGCCCCAGATTGGCAGCACGCGCATGGGCAGCGAGGTTGCGCTGTTCTTCCGCCAGCCTTTCCTTTTGCATGCGCGCCGCCAACGCCTGGTGGCGGGTGATGCTGTCGCGGGCGGCCTGCACCTCTGCCGCACTGCGGGGGTCGGAAGCGTTGACCTGGCGGCCACCTGGGCAAGGACTTTCGGAATAGCTGCGGCCGCCCTCGCCGCAGCGCCAGACCGTTTGCGCCTGGGCGCTGAGGCACAGTGCGCACAAGGCACACACAACAAACAGGCCGCGGCAGTGGATCATGGTGGAGTCTCCGTTTGCACAGTCTGGGGCGCGATACCGGCCGCTGGCATTGGTGCTGCCGTGGCAGGTGGCGCAGGCGTTGTTGGCGATGCCGGTGATGGAGGTGAGGGCGGTGAGGGCGGTGTCTTGCGCGGCGGCTTGGGTCGCTGCGGCTGCGCGTGCACGATGGCCAGCGCACGGTCCATGTCGCCGCTGAGCAGCGGCTCCAGGGCTTGCAAAGACTGGGTGATGGCGCGGGCTATCGCTTCGCGGTGTTCGGCCGAAGGCTTCTTCAGCACATAGTTCACCACCTCGGCTTTTACGCCAGGGTGGCCGATGCCCAGGCGCAGACGCCAATAGTCTTGAGAACCCAACTGCTGGTGGATGTCCTTCAGGCCGTTGTGGCCAGCCGCGCTGCCGCCGAACTTCATTTTGGCTTGGCCGGGCTGCAAGTCCAACTCGTCGTGCACCACCAGCAATTCGGCCGGCGCGATCTTGAAAAAACGCGCGAGTGCCGCCACCGACACGCCCGAGCGGTTCATGAAGGTCATTGGCTGCAGCAGCCAGATGGGGCCACGGGCACCGGGCGCGCTGTTCACCCTGGCCACCAGCGCCTGGTAACTGCGCTCGGCTTGCAGCGGCGCTCGCAACTGCGTGGCCAGCGCATCCACCCACCAAAAGCCCGCGTTGTGGCGGGTGTGTTCGTATTCGGTGCCCGGGTTGCCCAGGCCAACTATCAATCGGATCATGGGAGTGAATTATCAGAGCGGCCGGCCATGAAAAAGGCCCCACCGAGTGGGGCCTGCTGATGGGGGTGTGTGGGGTGCAGACGGCCACCGCCCACACGGCCCGAACTCACTTGGCGTTTTGCTTCTCGCTTTTCTTGGGCTTGGCGGCCTTGCCTTTTTCTGCCGGTGCCACCACAGGGGTTGCCACCACTTCTTCTTCGGCCTTGGGCGTGGTCACGGCGACGATCACCGGGTTTTGCGTGCCGTGGCGCACAGCCTTGATGCCTTCTGGCAGCTTCAGGTCGCTGGCGTGCAAGCTCTGGTTTCTGACCAGATTTGACAAGTCGATCTTCACGAATTCGGGCAACTGCGATGCCAGGCACTCAATTTCCAGATCGGTGCTGACATGGCTGACCAGGCACTTATCAGTCTTCACTGCAGGCGAATTTTCTTCACCTTCAAAGTGCAGCGGCACGCGTTTGCGCAGCCGGGTGGTTTCGTCCACGCGTTGGAAGTCCACGTGCAGCACCATGGGTTTGTAGGCATGCATCTGGAAGTCGCGCAGCAGCACTTTCTGCGTCGTGCCGGCCAGGTCCATTTCAAGAATGGACGAGTGAAAAGCCTCTCTCTTCAGCGCGAAGAACAAGGCGTTGTGGTCAAGTTCGATCATGGCCGGCGTGCCCGCACCGTAAACGATGCCGGGCACTTTGGCGGCGTGGCGCAGGCGGCGGCTCGCTCCGGTCCCCTGCTGCGTACGCTCAAAAGCGGTGAATTTCATGGAAATCTCCAGTTGGATAAGACGCCCGCGACCAGGCGCCTGGGGGTAAGGGCCTTGCAGCCCGGAAAACAGCCCGCGCCGGCTTGCGCCAGCAAAGGCCTAAAAATTGTTGTTCTGCTCAGCGAACAGCGAGGTCACCGACTCACCATCGCTGATGCGGCGTATGGTTTCAGCAAACAGAAAAGCCACCGACAACTGGCGAATCTTGCCGCAGGCCTTGGCAGCGGGCGACAGCGGAATGGTGTTGGTGATGACCACCTCGTCCATCTGCGAGCCCTTGATGCGTTCCACCGCGGGACCTGAAAAAACCGGGTGTGTGCAGTAGGCCACCACGCGTTTGGCGCCGCGCTCCTTCAGCACTTCCGCCGCTTTGACCAAGGTGCCCGCGGTGTCAATCATGTCATCCATGATGACGCAGGTGCGGCCGTCAATTTCACCGATGACGTGCATCACCTCAGACACATTGGCCACCGGCCGGCGCTTGTCGATGATGGCCAGGTCGCAGTCAAGTTGTTTGGCCAGCGCGCGTGCGCGCACCACACCGCCCACGTCGGGCGACACCACCACCAGGTTGGGGTGTTTGTTGCTCTGCACATCGGCCAGCAACACAGGGCTGGCGTAGATGTTGTCCACCGGAATGTCGAAAAAACCTTGGATCTGGTCGGCATGCAAGTCCATCGTCAGCACCCGCTCCACACCCACGGTTTCCAGCAGGTTGGCCACCACTTTGGCGCTGATGGGCACGCGCGTACTGCGCGGCCGGCGGTCTTGCCTGG
>JANNMQ010000566.1:0-4333 GCA_031398045.1 Rubrivivax sp. | reverse complement strand
CGCAAAGCCGTGCATAATAACGGTGTCACCATCTGCGAGAAAAGTTCGTTCACTTCCATCCGGCATGTGCAATGATTTTTGTCCATTCCAGGAGAGTTCTAACAACGAACCAAATGATCCCGGAGATGGCCCGCTTATAGTGCCCGATGCATAAAGATCTCCTATCTGAATGTTGCAGCCATTCACAGTATGATGTGCCAGCTGCTGGTTTATATTCCAATACATATATTTAAAATTTGTGCGGCTAACGATTACTTCCGAAGATTTATCAGGTTGACACGCGGTGAAGGGTCGTTCACCCAGCATCGCCTGGGCCGGCCCGCGCATCACCATCCAGGGCACCTGGAACGACGGCAGCTTCGAGCGCACGCGGTGATCAAAGTCCTTCCAGCTGCCCTTAAAACGGCCCTCGTCCCACAGTTGCACCAGCTGCTCGGTAAACAGTCCATGCTGGCCGGCTTCGTAGGTGAGCTGGTTTTCTTGCGCCGCGGTATACAGCAGCGTCGGCGGGTCGGCTGCGGCGGCCACCAGCGCCTTGGCCGCATCCTTGTGCAGCTTGTCGTAGAAGGCCCGGTGCTGGCCGTAGACCCTGATCGAGACCGCCATCGGCATCAGCCGCGCGCGCTGCGCGCCGGGATCGACGGCGGTTGACGGTGGTGCGGCACGGGTCACGGTGCCGGTGTGGCAGGTGTCGCTTAGCACCACCGCACGCGCGCCTGAGGGCAGCTTCGCGAGCATGGCGCGCAATTCGTGTTCGATCCATTGGCCGTCGTGCAGGCACCAGGTGGCACTCTGCAGTCCGGCCTCGTGCTCACGGGCCACATTGGGCATGCGCCCGCCGTGGCCGGCGAAGCTGACGAGCACCAGGTCGCCCGGCACGGCGGCCTTGACCACACGCCGCAGTTCAACGATGAGCCGTGTGCGCGTGGCCTCGGCGTCCAGCAGCTCCACGGTGTGCATGCCCTGGGCACGTGTGATGGTGGCCAGCGCCATCGCGTCGGCGCGCGCGCCGGCCAACGTGCCGCCCCAGCCCGCGTAATGCGCGGGGTCGACAAAGTTCACGCCCACGTGCAGGGCGTGGCCTTGCGCAGGGGGTGGTGAAGAGGACTTTCTGGTTGCCATGGCCAATCTCCTGCAACGTCTGCGGCCTGAAGCATACGGTGGCCTGCACAACCCGCTGCTGCACAGCCGACCCTTACACCCCTTGTTCCTTGAACACCCCACGCGCAACCCGGAAAACCGTCGCTGGCCGCGGGCTGCCGTCCCACGGTTGGTTTACGAGGTTCCATGCTGTTGAAAGGAACGACGATCATGCCTGCACCGCAGCGCGGCCGCAGCAGGATGCATGACACTTGGGGCCTGTTCCTCCTTCAGCGCTGCCCTGGCGCGCCGCCTCTGTGCACTACCCTGCTTACGACCCGCAATCAGCCATGACGCCCCTGACGCCCGAGGAGATTCAGGGCCTGGACCTGTTGCTGCAGCGCCTGCCCGGCGACCAGGTGATGAGCCTGGACGGCATGGACGGCTACCTGACGGCCTTTGCCATCGGCCCCGCAGCCCTGCGCCAGTTGCCCACTGGCGACTGGCTGCCCGCCATCTGGGGTGGCGACACCGCAGGCAGCGACGAAGCCGCGCCTTTCACCAGCAAACGCCAGCGCAAAGACACCGTGGTGCTGGTGCTGCGCCACCTGCGGCACCTGGCGCAGCAGCTGCACGCTGCGCCGGCCAGCTGGGAGCCCATCTTCAGCATTGCAGAACAAGGCGAAGACGAGTGGACTGACGCGCGCGAGTGGTGCATGGGTTTTTTACAGGCCGTGGACCTGCTGCCCGACGCCTGGGGCGGCGTCTGGACCCGCCCCGCGCTGCAATACAGCCTGCGGCCTTTGCTGCTGCTGGGTGGCGGGCTGGACGAAGCAGCGCCTGTGCCTGCCGAAGGTGAAGATGTCAATGATCTGGCCGGCTGCGACGCCCTGAGTCGCGCGGTGCCCGATGCCGTGCTGCAACTGATGGCCGCGCTGCAGGTTTGAAGGCTTGCCGCACCAGTCAGCCTGGGCTGGTGCTGCGACACAATGCGCGGTTTTTCAATCTGCAGAGGATGAATTGAGATGAAGCTGGCTTTGGTGGGCTCGCGCTATTTCGGCGCCACGGTGTTCAAGGCACTGCAGCAATTGCCCGGCATTGAAATCGGCTGCGTGGTGGCACCGGCTGCCGACGACCGGTTGGCGCTGGCCGCCACCCAGGCCGGCGTGCCGCTGCATGTGCAGGCCAGCCCCAAGCTGGTCAGCGGCGACGAAGTGCCAGCGGGCATTGATCTGATCGTGGCCGCCCACACGCATGCGCGGGTCAGCAACGAAGCGCTGGCGCACGCCCGGCTGGGTGGTGTGGGCTACCACCCTTCGCTGCTGCCCAGGCACCGGGGCATCGCTGCGGTGGAATGGACCATCCTGGAAGGCGACCCAATTGCCGGCGGCAGCGTCTACCACCTGGCAGACGGTTGGGACGCCGGTGCAGTGGCGGCGCAAGACTGGTGTTTTGTGGGCCCTGGCGAAGATGCCCGCAGCTTGTGGGAACGCGCCTTGGCGCCGATGGGCGTGGCCTTGCTGACCCAGGTGGTGCAACACGCTCAAACGAAGGGCCAGCTGCCGGCCATCGAACAAGACCCGCGGTATGCCACCAAAGCGCCGCTGCTGCGCAAGGCCGTGGTGCTGAAAGACACCGCGCCGGCCGCACCCGTGGCGCTGGTGGTGACGGTGCTGGGCCGCGACCGTCCCGGCATCGTGCGGCAATTGGCCGAACGGGCACAGCGCCACGGCGCCAACTGGGCCGACAGCCGCATGTCACGCATGGCGGGTGAATTTGCAGGCACGGTGCAGTTGGAAGTGCCGCCTGCGAGTGTGGCCGCGCTGACCGAGTCGTTGTTGGGTCTGGAAACCGCCGGTCTGAAGGTGGTGGTGGCCGCCAGCGACACCGGCACCAGCACGCCTACGGGCTACCAGCGCATGACGCTGGAACTGGTGGGTGATGACCGCACCGGCATCGTCAGCCAAGTCACCAGCATGTTGGCTGCACGCGGCATCGGCATCGACAGCTTGCACACCGAAGTCACCCGCCATGGCGCTGCATCCAAGCCCAGCTTCAAGGTCGATGCCCAACTGCTGGTGCCTGCGGCACTGGATGCCAAAGCCCTGCAGCTGGAACTGGGCACACTGGCGCAATCTTTGATGCTGGACATCACGCTGGGCGGCGGCGACTGAAAAACCCTGGCCCCTGACCCGAATGCCGGGGGAATGATGTTTGATGCGCTGTGCAATGTGCGGGATGATTGTGCATTTGGTGCGCCTTGCGCTAGACTGGCACGATGCGAACCACTGTTGACCTTGCCGACGACGTACTCTTCGCCGCCAAAGAAGTGGCCAGCCGCGAGCGCATCTCGATGGGCGAAGTACTCAGCCGCTGGGCACGCCAAGCGCTGCTGGCGCCTGCGGCTGCACCCGGCACTGGCGTGCATCCCACTGGCAAGGCGGCGGCAGCAAGCCGTCAGCAACAGGCCCGTCTGGGCATTCACGTCTTGCCCGCTCGGGGCGGCATCGTGACCAATGAGATGGTCAACCGCATCCGCGAAGAAGAGGGCATCTGAGCCCACACGATCAGCCTGGATCTCTGGCTGACAGCACCGCCTGACCGCATGCGCGCATTGTTGGACGTTAACGTGCTGGTGGCCCTGCACGATCCGCAACATGTCCACCACCAAGCTGCCTTGGCCTGGCTTGACAAGCACCGACTTGATGGCTGGGCCTCATGCCCGATCACCCAAAACGGGTGCGTTCGTGTGATGAGCCAGCCGTCCTACAGCAGCCCGCGGTTGATGACCGAGCTCTGGCCGGTGCTGAGCGCCAGTTTTTCGTCGCCCTTTCACGTCTTCTGGCCCGACGACGTAAGCCTTTTTGACCCCGACCGGCTGAACGCCGAGCACATCCACGGACACCGGCAGCTGACCGACCTGTACCTGCTGGCTCTGGCGGTGCAGAACGGCGGTCGCTTCGTCAGTTTTGATGCGCGCATTCCGCTTTCTGCCGTGCTTGGCGCGAAGGCCCAACACATGCTCGTGTTGTTCGCGGGCTAAACGGTTGCGGGTTGCCTGTTGCGGCACAGCTGAAGAATGATCCGGCGCCGCCCCATGCTGCACCAGACGAGCACTGACCAAGCACTGATGCCGTCACAACCAAGGGCTTGTCAAGCCACCGCTTCCACCACCATCTGCACACGCTGGCGGCCCTGCCAGTCGTCCAGGCTGACGCGGTAGGCCAGTTTCAGTTGCGCCGGCAGCGGTTCG
>JANNMQ010000551.1:0-1708 GCA_031398045.1 Rubrivivax sp. | reverse complement strand
CAGAGCTCGCGCCCCTCGCCAGGCACATACGGTCCACTGGACCGTATGTGTCCGGGCTCGGCCCCCCTGGGGGGGAAGCGGCGAAGCCGCTACGGGGGGGGTCAACTTAACCACCGCTTGCGCCGCTTGTAGCTTTTGCCGCCCTTGAAGCTCTTGCGGTCGCCACCGCCCATGCCCAGGTAGAACTCTTTGACGTCATCGTTTTCGCGCAACGCCTAGGCTTCACCGTCCATCCCAATGCGGCCGTTTTCCAGGATGTAGCCGTAGTCGGCATAGCGCAACGCCATGTTGGTGTTCTGTTCGGCCAGCAAAAAGGTGACCTTCTCGCGCTGGTTCAGGTCTTTCACGATCTCGAACACTTCTTCCACGATCTGCGGCGCCAAACCCATGCTGGGTTCGTCCAGCAGCACCATCTTCGGGTTCGCCATCAATGCGCGGCCGATGGCGCACATCTGCTGCTCACCGCCCGAGGTGTAGGCGGCTTGCGAAGCGCGGCGTTCTTTCAAGCGCGGAAAGTAGTTGTAGACCTTCTCCAGTGTCTTGGCCACTTCGGCCTTGCCGTCCTTGCGCGTGTAGGCGCCGGTCATCAGGTTGTCTTCGATGGACAGGTGGGCAAAACAGTGCCGACCTTCCATTACCTGGATCACGCCGCGGTTCACCATTTCACTGGTGCTCAGCTTTTCGATGCGTTCGCCGCGCAGTTCGATGCTGCCCTTGGTGACCTCGCCCCGTTCACCCGCCAACAGGTTGCTGACAGCACGCAGCGTGGTCGTCTTGCCGGCACCATTGCCACCCAACAAAGCCACCACACCACCTTCCGGTACCTGCAGGCTCACGCCCTTCAGCACCAGGATGACGTGGTTGTAGATAACCTCAATGCCGTTGACGTTGAGAAGGATGTTGCTCATCGAAAAACTCGCTGGTACCCCCTCCCGCTTGGAGGGAGGGGGCAGGGGGAGAAAGCCGCCCTGCGCTGCAGTTTCAGGACTGCCAGCGCTGAGCCGCTGCGCGGCTCAGCTCTGGCAGTCTTCAGCCGTACGCCGCGTCAGCTTCTTCTCGGCAGCGTACTTGTCGGCAGCAGCCTTGATCATCGGCTTGATGATGGCGCTGTCGCTTTCATACCAGTCCGACGTGAAGTTCCACTTGCTGCCGTCCCACGTGTGCACACGCGCCCAGGTGGCACCACGGTGGTCCTGGCAGCTGGTGCTGATCGGACGCATCACGCCGGCAAAGCCCAGCGCGTCCAGCTTTTTCTGGTCCAGCGCCAGGTTTTCATAACCCCAGCGTGCTTGTTCGGCGCTGACCCACTTGCCCTTGCCGTAACGTTCCTGCGAACGCTTCACACCTTCCACGGCCAGCATTGCTGCGGTCAGGCCGCGCATGTACAGCACCTGCCCCACTTCGTCCTTCGGCCCCGTGCCCTGGCCTGCGCCGTGCACCTTGGCCAGCACTTCCTTCACAATGGCCGAGTTGGGTTCGGCGCCGTGCTGCAATGCCAGGCCGTTGTAGCCCTTGGCGCCGTCGCCAACGTCTTTCACATCAGGCTCGGCGGCAGCCCACCACACGCCGTACATCTTGTCGCGCGGGTAGCCGGTGGCCTGTGCTTCTTTTAGCGCAGTGCTGTTCATCACGCCCCAGCCCCACAGCAGCACGTAGTCGGGGCGGTTCTGGCGAATCTGCAGCCAGGTGGCTTTTTGTTCAACGCCAG
>JANNMQ010000527.1:0-7223 GCA_031398045.1 Rubrivivax sp. | reverse complement strand
CTCTTCTTGTTGTTGAAGAGGAATTCAATCGGGTCTTCGATGGTCAGGATATGCCCGCTCATCTGCTGGTTGCGCCATTCCAACATCGAAGCCAACGTGGTGCTTTTGCCCGTGCCGGTGGCGCCCACCAGCAGGATCAGGCCGCGCTTTTCGGTCACCAGTTGCGACAACAGCGGCGGTACGCCCAACGTGTCAAGCGCCGGTATGTCAAACGGTATGCAACGCAGCACGGCCGCAATGGAGCCCCGCTGCTTGAAGGCCGACAGGCGGAAGCTGCCCACCCGCGGCAAGCCGATGCCGACGTTGAGTTCACCGGTTTCTTCCAGCTCTTCCATCTGCTGCGGTGCCAGCATTTCGGCCAGCAGTTGGCGCGTCTGGTTGGTGGTCAGCACTTGGTCTGACAGCTGCATGATCTGGCCGTGGATCTTGATCAAGATCGGCGTGTTGGCCGACATGTAAACGTCAGACGCGTTTTTCTCCGCCATCAGGCGCAGGATGCGTTCCAGGTTGTTGGCCATGCGGGCTACCTCGGGCAGTTCGGGTCAGGCTGCTGGATGCAAAAAAGCCAAGGGCTGACTACAGGCGCAGCAGTTCGTTGATGCTGGTCTTGGCGCGGGTCTGCGCGTCCACCTTCTTCACGATCACCGCGCAATACAGGCTGTAGCTGCCGTCGGCGCTGGGCAGGTTGCCCGACACCACGACGCTGCCGGCGGGAATGCGGCCGTAGCTGACAGTGCCAGTGGCGCGGTCAAAAATCTTGGTGCTTTGGCCGATGTACACGCCCATGCTGATGACGCTGTTTTCTTCGACGATCACACCTTCCACCACTTCGCTGCGGGCGCCGACAAAGCAGTTGTCTTCGATGATGGTGGGGTTGGCCTGCAATGGTTCCAGCACGCCGCCGATGCCGACGCCGCCGCTGAGGTGCACGTTTTTGCCGATCTGCGCGCAGCTGCCCACAGTGGCCCAGGTGTCGACCATGGTGTTTTCATCCACGTAGGCGCCAATGTTCACGTAGCTGGGCATCAGCACCACCCCTTTGGCGATGTAGCTGCCGCGCCGCGCCACCGCAGGCGGCACCACGCGCACGCCACTGGCGCGCATGGCGGCTTCGTCCAGGTTGCTGAATTTGGTTTTCACCTTGTCAAAAAATTCCAGGTCGCCAGCGCGCATGACCTGGTTGTCGTTCAGGCGGAAGCTCAGCAGCACGGCCTTCTTGATCCACTGGTTGACATGCCAGTCGCCGACGCCGCGTTTTTCGGCCACGCGCAGGCGGCCGCCGTTGAGGTCGGCAATCACCGCTTCAACGGCGGTGCGCACTTCGGGTGCGTTCAGCGCCGTGATGTCAGCGCGGCTTTCCCAGGCCAGGTTGATCAAGTTTTCGTGCCGGGCGGCGGAGGCTGCAGTGGTCATGGAGGGTGTTCCCGTTCGGAGTTAGGTTCAAAAAGGGGCGTTGCGGCGTGCTGGTTCAAGCAGGCTGCTGCGCTTGCCGGCAGTAGGCCGCGATGCGCTGTGCCGCTTCCAGGCATTCAGCCACCGGCGCCACCAGCGCCATGCGGATGCGGCCGGTGCCGGGGTTGGGGGGGCTGTGGTGTGCAACTGAACGGGCCAGCAAGCTGCCGGGCAACACGTTGACATTGTATTGAGCCAACAGGCCCTGGGCCCATGCCACTTCGTCAGCCACAGGCCGAGCGGCGGTGCCGGGGATGGCCGCCCACAGATAAAACGCTGCATCAGGCAATTGCACGTCCAGCGCTGGCTGCAGCACCGGCATCACCTGCGCAAACTTCTGGCGGTACAGCGCGCGGTTGGCCACCACATGGGTTTCATCGCCCCAAGCCGCGGCGCTGGCACGCTGCACCATCGGGCTCATGGCGCTGCCATGGTAGGTGCGGTAGAGCAAAAAGGCTTTGATCAGCGCCGCGTCGCCGGCCACAAAACCCGACCGCATGCCGGGTACGTTGCTGCGTTTGCTGAGCGACGTGAATGCCAACAGGCGTTTGAAGTCGTGGCGGCCCAGCGCCTGTGCCGCTTGCAGGCTGCCCACTGGTGCTTGGTCGCCGAAGTAGATCTCTGAATAACACTCGTCGCTGGCAATCACGAAGCCGTGGCGGTCGCTCAGTTCAAACAGGTGGCGCCATTCGTCCAGCGGCATTACCGCGCCGGTGGGGTTGCCGGGCGAGCAGACGTACAGCAGTTGCGTGCGCGCCCAGGTGGTTTCATCCACCGCGGCCCAGTCGGCGCCAAAGTTGCGCGCCAGTACCGTGGGCACAAAGCAGGTCTGCGCGCCGGCCAGCAGTGCCGCGCCTTCATAGATTTGGTAGAACGGGTTGGGACACACCACGGTGGCGCCGGGTTGTGTGGGGTCGATGACGGTCTGCGCAAAGGCAAACAGCGCTTCTCGCGACCCTGTCACCGGCAGCACCTGCGTGGCGGCGTTCAAAGCCACGCCATACCGCCGCTGCACCCAGCCGGTGATGGCGTCGCGCAGCACCGGCTCACCTGCAGTGGCGGGGTAGCCCGAAAGCCCGGGCAACGCGCGCATCAGTGCTTCTTCAATCAACGCCGGTGTGGCGTGTTTGGGTTCGCCGATGCCCAGACTGATGGGGGTGTAAGCCGGGTTGGGTGTGATGCCGGCGGTCAGTTCGCGCCAGCGTTCAAAGGGGTAGGGATGCAGGCGCTGCAGCAGGGGGTTCATAGCGGTGGATTATCCCCGCGGCACTGCGGATGTGCCTGCTGCCGATGGGTTGGAGCGGGCCGCTGCGCGGCCGGGTTCACAGCGCGCCGCGGCAGCCTGCCACACCGCAACGGCAGCGCAGCCGGCCTTCATGGTGCGTTTCGCCATAGTCCACCGTGATCTCTTCACCGGGCGGAATAGCGCGCACTGCATAGAACTCCACCCGCCCCTGGCGTATGCACAGCCGAGCGTTGGGCTGGCAGCTGTGGTTGGTGTAACGCATGGGGTCGGCCGATTGGCTGAAGTCGATGGCCTTTTTGTCCGACAGCTCCACGATCATGATGCGCGCGGTGCGCGTGGCGCGGATACGGGCCTGCTGCACCGTGATGCTTTCACCCCGGATTTCGCCGATCTTCAGGCGCGGCGGGATGCCAACGGCCGCAAACGCACCCAGGCCGTCGATGGCGCTGGGTGCCACGTCGACGGCGAATTTTTGGTAGGGCGGACGGCCTGGCGCTGCCGCGTCCACCATCGCAGCCTTCGGTGACGCCGGCTTCAGGTGTGGCATCGGATCAGGCCGCTGGCAGTTCAACCTTGGGTAGCGGCTTCCAGCCTTTTTGACGGTGTTCCACGGTCACGAAAGTGCGTATGCCACCACGCACGAACCAGTCGGCATGCAGGCGGACAAAACGCGGCGCGATGGCGGCAACGATGTCACTGACGATCAAGTTGCTGACCTTCTCATGGAAGGCGCCCTCGTTGCGGAAGCTCCAGAAATACTGCTTCAGGCTCTTCGTCTCCACACACAGGTGCTCGGCCACGATGTCGATCTTGAAGTGCGCAAAGTCGGGCTGGCCGGTCAGCGGGCACAGGCAGGTGAATTCGGGCACGTCGAAGCGGATCACGTAGTCGCGCTCTGGTGCCGGGTTGTTAAACACCTGCAGTGTGCGGCTGGGTGCGCTGGGCGGTGTCGCGGGCGCCAGGCGCTCGTTCTGTTTGGTGGGGGTTTTTCTGGCCATGGCGCAAGGTGGGTCGGTGGCGGGTGTGGATGCTGATGCGCAGCGCTTGCGATGTTATCATCCAGCCCCAGTTGCACCCGCCGTCCGGGTGCATTTTTTCATTCAAATCAAGCACTTACGAAAAGTGTGCGCGGGCGGGGCGAAACGCGCCACAGCCTTGTTCCGGCCCTGCCGCCACCTGCTTTCTCAGCCGTCGATGCGCCTCACCCAGATCAAGCTCTCGGGCTTCAAGTCCTTTGCCGAACCCACCACCTTCCAGCTGCCCGGGCAACTGGTGGGCGTGGTGGGCCCCAACGGGTGCGGCAAGAGCAACATCATGGATGCCGTGCGCTGGGTTCTTGGAGAGAGCAAGGCCAGTGAACTGCGTGGTGAATCCATGCAGGACGTCATCTTCAGCGGCAGCGGCCAGCGCAAGCCGGCCAACCGTGCCAGCGTGGAACTGGTGTTTGACAACACGCTGGCTCGCGCCGGTGGCCAGTGGAATGCCTTTGCTGAAATTGCCGTCAAGCGCACGTTGACACGCGACGGCACCAGCAGCTACTTCATCAACAACCAGCCGGTGCGCCGGCGCGATGTGCAGGACGTGTTTCTGGGCACCGGGCTGGGCCCACGCGCCTACGCCATCATCGGCCAGGGCACCATCAGCCGCATCATTGAAAGCCGGCCTGAAGAATTGCGCCTGTTCCTGGAAGAGGCCGCCGGCGTCAGCAAATACAAAGAACGCCGCCGCGAGACCGAAAACCGGCTGAAAGACACACGCGAAAACCTGACCCGCGTGGACGACATCTTGCGTGAACTGAACAGCAACCTGGACAAGCTGGAAAAGCAGGCCGAGGTGGCCAGCCAGTACCGCAGCTTGCAAGAACAGGGCTCGTTGAAGCTGCACCAATTGTGGTTCTTGAAACACCGTGACGCGGCCAGTGAAGAGACGCGTGTAAAGGCTGCGGCCGCCGAAGCCGTCAATGCACTGGACAGCCGACTGGCCGAACTGCGGCAGTTGGAAGCGCAGATGGAGCAGGTGCGCCAGGCGCACTACGCCGCCAACGACGTGTTGCACAGCAAACAGGGCTTGCTGGGCGAAGCCGCGCTGGAAGTCAGCCGACTGGAAGAACGCATCCGCTACGTGGTGGAGGGCCGCACGCGGGCACAGTCGCGCCTGGCCGACTTGCAACTGCAAAACACGCAATGGGCCGAACGCCAGATCGGTGCCCGTGCCGAACTCGAAGACACTGCCAGCCAGATGGTGGGCGCTGATGAACAGTCTGAAGTGCTGCATGCCCAGGCCGAAGAGCAGGGCGCGCAACTGCCGGCGCTGGAAGACGCCGTGCGCAGTGCACAAGCGGCCAGCAATCAGCAGCGTAACGCCGTGGCGCAGGTGCAGCAGCAGATACAGGTGCTGGCGGCCGACAGCCGCAGCGTGGAAGAGCAGAGCCGCGCGCTGAAACTGCGCCAGGAACGGTTGAACGGCGAACAAAAAGGCCTGCAACTGCCCGACATGGCGCGGTTGCAAGCGCTGCAGCTGCAAGACAGCACGGCCACACAAACGTTTGAAGTGGCCGAAGCGCGCCTGCACGAGCTGCAGGAACAGGTGCCCGCGCTGGACGAGCAGCGCCGGGCAGCGCAAGACGCCGTCAACCGCGAAAGTGGCAAGCTGGCCGACATCGGCGCGCGGCTGGAAGCCTTGCGGGCGCTGCAAGAAAAGGTGCAGACCGAAGGCAAGCTCAAACCCTGGCTGGACAAACATGGCCTGGGCGGCTTGCAGGGCCTGTGGACACAACTGCACATCGAACCGGGCTGGGAACCGGCGCTGGAATCTGCGCTGCGTGAACGCATCAACGCCTTGTCGGTGGGCCGGCTGGACACCGTGCGCGCTTTTGCCAGCGACGCGCCACCGGCCAAGCTGGCCTTTTATGCGCTGCAGAGCTTGGCCACTGCACCGTCGCCAGCCACCAGCCACGGCCTGCCCCGTCTGGCCGATTGGCTGAGGTTGGGCGACGCCACCATGAAGTCGCTGCTGTCCGACTGGCTGGAAGGTGTTTACACCGCCACCAGTGTGGACGAAGCGCTGGCCCAGCGCAGCCGGCTGGGCCACGGCGAAGTCATCATGACGCGCCATGGGCATGCGGTGTCGCAGCACGCGGTGTCGTTTTATGCCGCCGACAGTGAACAGGCCGGCATGCTGGCGCGTGCACAGGACATTGAGAACCTGGACCGTCAACAGCGTGCGCAGGCCCTGTTGTCAGACGACGCCAAAAGCGCATCGGTGCGGCTGGAGGCGGCCTACACCGACGCATCGCAGCGCCTGCTGACGGCGCGCCGCGAAGCTGCCGAAGCGCAGACGCGAGCCCACGCTCTGCAGGTGGATCTGCTGCGACTGACACAGCAGGCTGACGCAGCCACCAGCCGCCGCGCCCAACTGGACGACGAACTGGATGAACTGGCTGCGCAGCTGCAGGGGCTGGAAGAGCGCCGTGCCGTGGGCGAAGCGCGTTTCGAAGAGCTGGACATCGGCCTGGGCACGGCGCAGGAACGCCATGCCGAGCTGGACGATGCGGTGATGGCAGCCGAGCGCCAGCTGGCCGACGCGCGCGAACAGCAACGCACACTGGAACGTCAGGCGCAGGAAGCCAAGTTCCAATCGCGTGCGCTGCAAGCGCGCCAGGCCGAGTTGCAGCGCAGCATTGAAACGGCGGCCAGCCAGGTGGCGTCCAACGTGCAGGCCGGTGAACAACTGCAGTTGGAGCTGGGCGGTTTTGACGATGCGGCCGCGCAGTCGGGCCTGCAAACCGCGCTGGTGCTGAAGCTCGAGCGTGAACAGTCTCTCGGCCTGGCGCGCAGCAGCTACGACGACCTGAGTGGCCAGCTGAAACGCGCTGAAGAACAGAAGCTGGGTTTTGAGCGCAGCCTGGAGCCGCTGCGTGAGCAGATCACCAAGCTGCAGCTGGAACAACAAGCGGCGCAGCTGGGTGGCGCGCAATACCTGGACCAATTGACCGCGGCCGAGGTGGACCTGCAAAAGCTGGCGGCCGCCATCGAAGCCGACGGCGTAAAACTGTGGGGTTTGCAGACCGACATCGACCGCATCCAGAAGGACATCAACGCACTGGGCGCCGTCAACCTGGCCGCGCTGGACGAGCTGACCCATTCACGCGAACGCAAGACCTTCCTGGACGCGCAGAACGCCGACCTGCAAGAAGCTATTGGCACGCTGGAAGATGCGATTCAGAAGATCGACCTGGAAACCCGCGACCTGCTGGCCAGCACCTTCAACCAGGTGAACGAACACTTTGGCCGCATGTTCCCCAGCCTGTTTGGTGGCGGCAATGCGCGCCTGGTGATGACGGGCAGCGAAATTTTGGACGCCGGTGTACAGGTGATGGCGCAGCCGCCGGGCAAGAAAAACAGCACCATCCACTTGTTGTCGGGCGGTGAAAAAGCATTGACTGCGATAGCGCTCGTATTTGCCATCTTCCAGTTGAACCCGGCGCCGTTCTGCTTGCTGGACGAGGTGGACGCGCCGCTGGACG
>JANNMQ010000470.1:0-3144 GCA_031398045.1 Rubrivivax sp. | reverse complement strand
TGCCCCAGCCTGGCGAAGACAGCGAAACCGAAGCGCTGCGCAGCGACCTCATCCGCCAGCTGGCGCGCTTCAACCACGCGGCCACCATCCAGCACGCACTGGCGCTGTTTGACGCCGACGAAGCGGGCCGCGTGGCGCTGTTGCCGGCCACGCGCGCGGCGGTGATCAACGCCACCGGCCGCCATGCCGATGCGGCACGTTTTGCACAACTGATGGCACGCCTGAAAAGTTCGCAAAGCGAAGAAGAGCGTTGGCTGTTGGCGCGTGCGCTGGCCGCCGTGCCCGACCCCGCGCTGGCGCGTCAGGTGATGGAACTTTCGCTGCAACCCGGTTTGCCCAACAACATGGCGCCCCATCTGCCGGGTCTGGTGGCAGAAGAACCGCGGCATGCGGCCGCCGCTTACACCTTTGTGCAGGAACACTGGGCCGCGCTGGCCGACAAGGCGGGTGCTTTTTGGGGCAGCCGTTCGCGGCTGCTGCCCAACGCCAGCCGAAGTTTCAACCAGCGTGGCGCTGCGCAGCGCTTGTTGGCCGACCAACAGCGCCTGGCCGGCACACCCGGCGCGGCAGAGGCGGCCCGGGTGGCGGTGCAGATTGAGCTGCTGTCCGACGTGCGCGAACGCGAGTCGGCAAGGCTGCTGGCGGTGTTGCAAGAACTGCCGGGCCGCCTGGGCCAGGCACGGGCTGACGGGCGCTGACGACAGCCCCAACCCGCCGCGCGGCCCTTCAGCCACACAATGCGCACTCTTTCGAACTGCGCGAGCTTCAACCCCCATGCTGGACTGGATCCTCAAATACAAAGTGCGCGTGCCTGGCGCCGCCCCCAAAAAGCCCAGCCCGGCGGGCACGGCAGACCCTGCCACGGCTGAGCGCGGCAGCAGCGCATCCGCCGACAGCAAAGTCACCAAGCCGCCCGCCGCAGGCAAAAAAGCCGCACCGCCCAAGCCCACCGTGGACTGGGCCGGCAAGCTGCAGGCTGCGTTGGGCGACGACACCGCGCTGCTGGCCTTGGCGCGTGAACCGCATTCACCCCTGCAAACCACGCTGGACGCTGTGGCCGCGCTGGCCGAGGAAGAAACGCTCAAAGTTGCCGAGCGCGCCTTCCGGGGCCACGACCGCCGTGTGCACAGCCTGGCCAAGCAGCGTGCGCAGGGCCTGCGGCTGCAGCGCGAAGCGCGCGCCCAGGCCAGCAAACTGATCGACGCTGCGCAGGCCCTGGCCGCCGAAACACTGATTCCCGTGAACAGTGCGGTTGAACTCGACCGCGCCTGGTCGGCGCTGGATGGCACGCTGCTGCTGACCGAACAGCGTGACGCTTTTGCAGCACTGGCCGCGCAACTGTCGACGCTGACGCGCCAGCGCGCCGACGGCGAAGCGGCGCTGAAACGCTGGCATGCCGACGCGCAGCAGGCCTTGGCCCAGCTGCAGTTGGCCAGCACCCAGGCGGCCAGCGGCGAACTGCCGCAGACCGAGCTGGCCGCCGCTGCGGCGCAGGCACAAACCGTGGTTGACACAGCACCGGCGGGCACCGAACCCACGGCGCTGCACGCCGCCGTGAACACAGCCCACGCGCTGGGCGAGCGGTTGATGTTGCTGGAACGGGTGTTGGAGGGCCGGCAAACCGTCGCTGCCCCCGCACCGGCTGAAGGGCCAGCGCCGCCGGCGGCCGAAGGAGTGGATGCATCCAGCGAAGCCGGCGAACCATCGGCAGCACCAGCTGCCGACGCAGCCTCCGAACCAGCCGCCGCCACAGCCGCCACCACAGTCACAGAAACGCCCGCTGAACCACCCCCAGCCGCCGACGAACCAGCCACCAACGCTGCAGCAGTTGACGCAGCAGCTGCGGACGAACCAACCACAGGCACACCAGCCACGGACGCACCAGCCACAGACGCTCCACCCGCCCCACCAACCCCTGCTCGCCCACCCACACCGCGCAGCGCTGTGCAGCAATGGAAGGCGCTGCCGCCGTTACCCGACAGCCGCCTGGCCAGCCTGCTGCAAGCCCGTTTTGAGGCCTGGCAGCGCACCCAAGACGACGCCCGTGCACAGCAAAAAGCGCTGCGGCGTGAACAGGCCCAGGAACACAAACAGGCGCTGCGCGGCGAACGTGCGGGGGCGCTGGAAGCTGCCCTGCTGCTGGCAGAAACTCGCCTGGCCGAAGGCCTGGTGGCCGAGACCCACAAACATCTGATCGAGATCGACGAGCTGCTGCACGCAGGCGCCCCTGTCGACGCGCTGCGCACGCGCATCGACCGTTTGCAAGACGGCTATGCGGAACTGCGTGGCTGGCAACACTGGGCCGGCGGCCGCGCGCGCGACGATCTCACTGCCGAAGCCGAGAACCTGGCCGCCAGCTGTGCACCCGGGCCCGAGGGCCAACCGCCCAAGTTGCAGTTGAAAGCACACGCTGAACTGATCGACAACCTGTGGGCGCGCTGGAAAGAGCTGGACCGCCTGGGCGGCGCCGGCAGCCGCGCGCTGTGGCATCGTTTTGATGCTGCGTTGAAAGCGGCATACGAACCACTGGCCGCCGTGAAAGCCGCGCAGAGTGCGGCGCGTGAACAGAACCTGGCCGCACGCCGGCAGCTGCTGGACGTGCTGGAAAGCGTGCCGCTGCCCACGGCGGCTGAGGGCGAGGCCGTCGAAGGCGCAACGGGTGATCTGCGCGCTGCGGTTGTGGCGCTGGACCAGTTTCGGGTGGAGTGGCGCAAGCTGGGCCCGGTGGAACATACGGTGCCGCGCAAGGCGCAAGAGCGCCTGGTGCAGCGCATGGACGCCGCCGTGCAGCGCCTGCATGGGCCGGTGGATGCCGCACGCCAGGTTGCGCAACAAGAACGCCAGGCGCTGATTGAACGTGCGCAGGCGCTGGCCAGCTTTGCGCAGGCCCAGATGCAAAACAACCCGCCAGCAGGCCCCGCACCGGGCAACGGCGCGCGCACCGCGGTGGGTGGTGGTGGCCCGGGCGGCCCGGGGCGCGACCTGGTGGGCGAAGTGCGCACCCTGCAGGCCCAGTGGCAGCAATGTGCACAAGGCCTGCCGCTGCCGCGCCAGCTTGAAAACGCGCTCTGGACGCAATTCAGAACCGCGCTGGACGCCGTGTTCAGCGCCCGCGAAGCCGCCTTCAGCGCCCGCGACGCCGAA
>JANNMQ010000463.1:0-2260 GCA_031398045.1 Rubrivivax sp. | reverse complement strand
CGGCTGTCGGCGGCCGGCATTCCGCAAATCGCCGTGGTGCACGGGTCTTCCACCGCGGGCGGCGCCTACCTGCCGGGCCTGAGCGACTATGTGGTGCTGGTGAAGGGCCGCAGCAGCATCTACCTGGCGGGGCCGCCCCTGGTGAAAGCCGCCATCGGCGAAGACGCCAGCGACGAAGAACTGGGCGGCGCACAGATGCATGCGGAGGTCACCGGCCTGGGCGAGTACATCACCAACAACGATGCACACGCGATGGCCGTGGCACGCGACATCATGGACAAAATGCCGTGGGACGCAGCCCTGCCCCTCATCGCAGCACCCGAACCGCGGTTTGACGCCGAAGAAC
The DNA here is from genome assembly GCA_031398045.1 of Rubrivivax sp. GTDB lineage: Bacteria > Pseudomonadota > Gammaproteobacteria > Burkholderiales > Burkholderiaceae_C > Rubrivivax. Next base: position 1,914 of record JANNMQ010000463.1, on the reverse strand, counting down.
TGCTGGGCGTGGTGCCGGCTGACGAGCGCGAACCCTATGACGTGCGCGAAGTCATCACGCGGCTGGTGGACGCTTCGGACTTCCTGGAATTCAAAACCACCTATGCGGCAGACACCGTGTGCGGCCATGCGCGCATCCAGGGCCATGCTGTGGGCATCATCGGCAACAACGGCCCCATCCAGCCCACCGGCAGCACCAAGGCGGCGCAATTCATCCAGCTGTGCGACCAGTCGGGCACGCCGCTGGTTTTTTTGCAGAACACCACCGGCTACATGGTGGGCAAGGCTGCTGAACAGGCCGGCGCCATCAAACACGGCAGCAAGATGATTCAGGCCGTGGCCAACGCGCGCGTGCCGAAGTTCACCATCGTGTTGGGCGGCAGCTTCGGCGCCGGCAACTACGGCATGTGCGGGCGCGGCTTCGACCCGAATTTCATCTTCGCCTGGCCCAGCGCACGCACGGCCGTGATGGGTGGCGCGCAGGCCGCGCAGGTGATGGACATCCTGAACCGCAGCAAGTTGCAGCGCATGGGCCTGCCGGCCAACGACGAAGCGCTGGCTGCGATGAGCGACGCGCTGCGCCAGCGGCTGGACGCCGAGAGCCACGTGCTGTTTGGCACCGCGCGGCTGTGGGACGACGGTGTCATCGACCCGCGGCACACGCGCCACACCCTCGGCCTGTGCCTGACGCTGGCCGCCGAGGCCCAGCAGCGCACCCTGCGCAGCAACACCTTTGGTGTGGCCCGCTTCTGAGCGCCGCCACCTGTTCACAAGAAGTACCCCAACAAGGACACCCATGAAGTTCAGCACCGAACACCGCCAGATCGAAGACACCGTGATCAAGTTCTGCGACAAGGAACTGAACCCCTACATCGCCGAGTGGGAAAAAAACGAACAGTTCCCGGCGCACCAGGTGTTCAAGAAGCTGGGCGATCTGGGGCTGCTGGGCTTGAAGTACCCCGAGGAGTTTGGCGGCGCCGGGCTTGACTTTTCCTACAGCCTGGTGATGGCCGAAGCGTTGGGCCAGTGCAACTGCGGTGGTGTGCCGATGGCCATTGGTGTGCAGACCGACATGGCCACGCCGGCGCTGGCGCGCTTTGGCAGTGACGAGCTGCGCAAGGAATTCTTGGCGCCGACCATCGCTGGCGACTACGTGGCGTGCCTGGGTGTCAGTGAACCCGGTGGCGGCAGCGACGTGGCGGCGTTGAAGACAACGGCCAAAGCAGACGGCGGCGACTACGTCATCAACGGCACCAAGATGTGGATCACCAGCGGCTTGCAGGCAGACTGGTGCTGCTTGCTGGCCAACACCTCTGACGGCCCGGCGCACAAAAACAAGAGCCTGATCGTGGTACCGATGAACACACCCGGCATCACCAAGCAAAAGATCCACAAGATCGGCATGCACAGCAGCGACACCGCACAGCTGTTTTTCGACAACGTGCGTGTGCCCAAGCGTTACCTGATTGGGCAAGAAGGCCTGGGCTTCACCTTCCAGATGCTGCAGTTCCAGGAAGAGCGGCTGTGGGGTGCTGCCGGCAGCCTGCGCAGCCTGGACCGGCTGATCGACCAGACCATTGACTACACACGCCAGCGCAAGGCCTTCGGCAAAAGCATCCTGGACAACCAGGTGGTGCACTACCGCATGGCCGAACTGCGCACCGAAGTGGAAGCACTGCGCGCGTTGACTTACCGCGCGGTGGAGATGTATATCGGCGGCAAAGACGTCACCAAGCTCGCCAGCATGGCCAAGCTGAAATGCGGGCGCTTGAGCCGCGAGGTCACCGACAGCTGCTTGCAGTATTGGGGTGGCATGGGTTTCACCGCTGACAACCCGGTGTCGCAGGCCTACCGCGATTCGCGGCTGATCAGCATCGGCGGCGGTGCCGATGAGGTGATGCTGGGCATCATCTGC
>JANNMQ010000424.1:0-2349 GCA_031398045.1 Rubrivivax sp. | reverse complement strand
GCCAGGCGCGCTTCGGCCAGCAGGTGGCCGCTGTCGTTACTGGCCGAGCCGTCCACCGCCAGCGCCACCGGCACACCCGCGTCGCGCATTTTGCGTATGGGCGCGGCGCCGCTGCCCAGACGCATGTTGCTGCCGGGGCAGTGCGCCACACCGGTGCCGGTGCTGGCGAACATCTGTATGCCCGCGTCGTCCAGCTTCACGCAGTGCGCGTGCCACACATCGGGGCCCAGCCAGCCCAGTTGTTCGGCGTATTCGGCCGGTGTGCAGTTGAACTTTTCGCGTGTGTAGCTGATGTCGTTGTCGTTTTCAGCCAGGTGCGTGTGCATCTGCACGCCGTGCCTGCGCGCCAGCAGCGCGGTGTCGCGCATCAGGCCACGGCTGACGGAAAACGGGCTGCACGGCGCGACTACGATGCGCTGCATTGCAAAACGTTCGGGGCGGTGGTGTTGTTCGATCAGCCGCTGTGTGTCGCGCAGGATGTCGGCCTCGGCTTCCACCATGGCGTCGGGCGGCAGGCCGCCCTGGCTCTGGCCCACGCTCATCGCACCACGTGCGGCGTGAAAGCGCATGCCCACCTGGGCGGCCGCGTGCAGCGTGTCGTCCAGCGTGCAGCCGTTGGGGAAGAGGTACAGGTGGTCGCTGCTGGTGGTGCAGCCCGAGAGCAGCAGCTCGGCCAGACCAATTTGCGTGCTGGTGTGCAGCATCTCGGGCGTCAGGCGCGCCCATAGCGGATAGAGAGTGTGCAACCAACTGAACAGTTCGCTGTCTTGCGCCACCGCCCGCGTCAGCGTTTGATACAGGTGGTGGTGGGTGTTCACCAGGCCGGGGGTGACGATGTGGTCGCTGGCGTCGATCACCCCATCGGCGGTGCTGGGCAGGGTGCTGCTGGGACCGACGGCTTCGATCACGCCGTCGCGCGCAAACAGGCCGCCGTCGGCGATCTCGCGCCGCTGTTCGTCCATGGTCACCAGCAGGTGGGCGTTTTTCAACAGCAGCGTGCCGGTCATCCTGCGGACTTCTGCTTTTGTTCTTACTGCACCGGCGCGCCGGCTTCAAACCAGCGCTTGATGAGCAAACGCTCGGCGTCGGTGATCTGCGTGGCGTTGTTCATCGGCATCAGCTTGAGCACCACACTTTGTTGGTACACGTTTTGTGCATGCTGTTTCAATAATTCGGGCGTGTGCAGGGCCACGTTTTTCTGCTGCACGGCGGCGTTGTGGCACATCGCGCAGCGTTGGTCCAGCACCGTGCGCAGCTCGGCGTAACTGACCGGCGCTGCCTGGGCGGCTGCCAAAGGCCGCGGAGGCGGTGCCATCCAGATGGCCAGGCCCAGCAGCACCACGGTGCCGCCCACCGCCCATTCCCAGGGCACGCGCTGGCCCATCGCCAGCGCCTTGTGGCGCACCACAAAACTGTGGCGTATCAGCGCACCGGCCAGCATCAGCAGCACCAGCACCAGCCAGTTGTGCGGGGCCTGGTAAAGCCAGCCGTAGTGGTTGGACAGCATGGCTATCAATACCGGCAAGGTGAAGTAGGTGTTGTGCACGCTGCGCTGCTTGGCGCGCTGGCCGTGGATGGCTTCAACCGGCTGGCCCGCCTTCATCTGCGCGATGACCGTCTTTTGCCCCGGGATGATCCAGAAAAAAACATTGGCGCTCATCGCGGTGGCCATCATTGCGCCCACCATCAAAAACGCGGCGCGGCCGGCAAACAACTGGCACGCGGCCCATGAGGCGGCCACCACGTACACCAGCACCAGCACCGCCACGATGTTGTCGCCGCCCACCTTGCCGTCTTTTTCGCCCACCCAGCGGCAGATCAGGTCATACACCAGCCAGAACACCGCCAAAAAAGCCAGAGCCGCCGCCACCGCGGCGGTGGGCGACCAGTCGTGCACGTTCTTGTCGATCAGGAAGTTGCTGGCATTGAACAGGTACATCACCGTGAACAACGCAAAGCCTGTCAGCCAGGTGCTGTAGCTTTCCCAGAAGAACCAGTGCAGGTGTTCGGGCAGCGACTTCGGTGCCACCAGGTACTTTTGTGGGTTGTAGAAACCACCGCCGTGTACGGCCCACAGCTCACCGTCCACCCCCTTGGCCTTCAGCGCGGGGTCTTCGGGCTTCAGCAGGCTGTTGTCCAGAAACACGAAATAAAACGACGAGCCTATCCAGGCAATGGCCACGATGACATGAGCCCAGCGCAGCAGCAGGCTGGTCCAGTCCAACAAGTAAGTCATGTCCATCAAAGGGCGCTTTCAGCGAAGGGGTCCGGCTTTGCAGCTCAGTTTTTTACATCAGCGGCCTTGATGGCGGGTGCCCAGTCATTGATCTGCTTGGCCACGAAGCCGGC
>JANNMQ010000408.1:0-3914 GCA_031398045.1 Rubrivivax sp. | reverse complement strand
AGCCCCAGGCAAAGGCCAACAGCGCATCACGCGCCGTGGCGCCGGCTAAAACCGTGGCTAGCGCAAAGGCTGTGGGCCACAGCGGCGAGCCCTGCAAGCCAGCCAGCAAGGACAGGCGCGGGTCGGTTGCATGCAGCCCGTTGCGCAGCCAGTCCAGCAGCGAGCGGCCCATCTGTTCAGACTGCGCACGCAGCTCGGCGGTTTCTCGCGTCTGGCGCAACCAGTTGTTGACGGCCTGCAGCTCTTCAGCGGCAGCCGCTGTGTGTGTTGACCAGGCCCTGTGGGCTTGCGCCAAAGCTGGCAGGTCCGACCGCGCCAGACTCAGTTGCAGCTGGTGCAGCAACCAGTCACCGGCTTGTTGTTCGGTGCGCACCAGATCGGCGTCAACCGCCGACTCCAGCCCCTCTGAATAACTGAAGCCGCCCACCGGCAGCGCTGGCGAGGCCAGCCACATCAACTGCAGTTGCGTGGCTGCAGGCAGCACAACCTCAGTGCCGGTGACCATGGCCGTGGCCGTGGTCGTGCCCGTGACCGTGGTCGTGCCCCTGTTCGTGTGCATCACCGTGTGAACACGCGGGGCCGTGCACATGGGGCGCCGCGGCAGCTTGCACGGGAATGGCCAGCGGTTTGCCTGGAGCCACCGGTGTGGGCGCAGCACCCTGCTCATGACTGTGATCGTGACCGTGACCGTGTTCGTCGGCATGATCGTGGTGTGCGCCGTGTCCGTGCCCAGCCGTGTAGGCCCCAGAGGCCCCATAAGCCCCGCTCTCCGGTTCAAACGCGTCGTGCTCTTCACTGACGATCAGATGCATGCTGCGCAGCATGTCGGCCAGCACATGGTCAGGTTCCAGCAGCAGGCGGTCGGGCTGCAGCGCCAGCGGCACGTGGCGGTTGCCCAGGTGGTAGGCGGCGCGCATCAGGTCAAAAGGTGTGCCGTGGGTGCTGCAGTGGCGCACCACCAACACCGGCTGCGGCGCGGCCTTCACGGTGATGAGCGAGCCGTCTTCGGCCACCAGCGTGTCGCCCCCCCGCACCACGGTGCCGCGGGGCAGGAACACGCCCAGTTGGCGGCCGGTGGAGTCCACGGCATCGAAGCGGCTCTTCTGGCGCACGTCCCAGTCCAGTTCGACGGTGGCCGCGCGTTTGCGCAGCACCGCCGCCAGGCCGCGCGATGGGGGGATGAGTTTGTTGACGGTCAGCATAGGTTCCATTGTGATTGCGTTGCCCGGCGGTCCTGTTTCTGGGTCTGATTTCTGGGTCGGACGCGCCTTGCGGGCGCCACATGCAGCGGTTAATATAACGTTTGTTATAACTTCGTTGGAACCCGCCATGACCGCTTTGAAACTGACGCAGATCGGCAACTCGGTGGGCGTGATCCTGCCCAAGGAAATGCTGGCGCGGCTGAAGCTGCAAAAGGGCGACACGGTGTTTGTGACCGATGCGGCTGACGGCATCAAGCTCACGCCCTATGACGCTGAATTTGAAGCGCAGATGACTGTGGCCCGCGAGGTGATGAAGAAGCGCCGCCAGGTGCTGAGGGAACTGGCCAAGTGAACAAGGCCTGGATATGGATTGACCCGGCCGTGCTGCTGGCTGTGCACGATGAACAGCTTTCTGAACACGGCGGCGCGGCCGGCACCCGAGACATGGGCCTGTTCGAGTCGGCGTTGGCGCGTCCACGGAATTTGGCTTTGTATGAACAGCCAGACGCGGCAGACCTTGCTGCTGCGTATGGCTGCGGCATCGCGCGCAACCACCCATTCATAGACGGCAACAAGCGCACGGCTTTTGTCGCCGTTGAACTCTTCCTGATGCTGAATGGTCATGAGCTGATGGCCAGCGATTCGGACAGCGTTGTCACCATGCTGTCAGTGGCTGCCGGCTCGATGGACGAAACGAGCTTTGCACAGTGGCTACGAACGCACACGCAACCGCGCAGTTGAAACGAAATGGGTCTAGCCTGGCCCGAAGGCCGGGCTCCTGCACCAGCGCACTCGGCCCCAATGCAGCTACTTCGCCGGCAAGCTACGCAGGTAGGCCACCAGTGCAGCCAGGTCCGCAGCCGACATGCGCGCGTAATAGCTGGTGCCCATCGGTGGCTTCAGGCGGCTGCCGTCGGGGCGCACGCCTGTGGCAATGACTTTCTTGATGTCGTCGTCGGACCACTTGCCCAGGGTGGTGGGCGTGATGTTGGACGCCACGCTCTGGCCCCAGGGTCCGTTGAAAGTCATGCCGCCAGCGCCCAGCTTGTTGGCCAGGTCGGGCACACCCTGCGGGCCCGGCGTCGAGTGGCATTCCACGCAGTGCCCCAGCGGACCCGCCAGATAACGACCATAGGCCAGCTTGTCGGTGCTGGAAACGGCGGCCACACGCCCCACCGGCGGCCCGTAGCTGGGCGGCAGCGGCATGCGGTAGACCGATTTGGCCACCGCATTTTTCACCGCCGGCACACTGCGCAGGTAGGCCACGATAGCCTTTACGTCGCGGTCTGACAGTCCGCGGTACAGACCGATGGGCATGGGTGGCCCGATCAGGCTGCCATCGGGCCGTTTTCCTTCGCGTATGGCGGTGATGATCTGTGCATCGGTCCAGGCGCCGATACCGGTGGCCTTGTCGGGCGTGAGGTTGGACGCAACTGCAGTGAACGGCGGTTCTTCAAAAACCAGTCCCCCGGCCAGTTCCTGGCCCGCCAGCGGCCCGTTCGGCCCCTGCGGCGTGTGGCAATTGCCGCAGGCCACAACGCCCTGTACCAGGTAGCGCCCACGCTCAAGCAAGGGGTGGGGCTTGGGTGGCGGCGGGCTGGCCACAGCGGCCGCACTGAACAGCAGGGCGCACAGTGCGGCGCAAAAGAACACGGGTTTGCTAAGAGCGCCCCCAGGCGGCGTTGCCGCCGCCCCCCGAGGGGGATGAGCAAAGTAACCACGTGACGTTTGCTCATGAGCGCCCCCAGGCGGCGTTGCCGCCGCCAAGCGCCAGAGGCCCTTGGCCTTCGGGCCGTCCAAGTCCGCGCAGGCGGACTTGGAGCCGCGGCACTCAGCCCCCTTGGGGGGACACATGAGCTGGCTGGCCAAGCGCTCGGCACGATCGGCCACGCGCGCGCCGGGCAGCGGCTTTGCCGAATCCACGCTGGCCCAGGCCGCCTGGGAGCGCACGCGCAAGGCCGTCGCGCGCTGGGGCTGGGCGGGGCTGCTGTGCGGTGGCGCGGTGGCGCTGGTGGCCTTTGCGCCGGCCGCCTGGCTGGCCGAAGCGGTGGCAGTACAGACCAATCAGCGCGTGCTGCTGGCCGACGCGCGCGGCACGGTCTGGAACGGCAGCGCGGTGCTGGTGCTGACCGGCGGCCCGGACAGCCGCGGCGCGACGATGCTGCCGGGCCGCACCGATTGGAACCTGGGCCTGCGCGCCAGGTCGCTGGAGCTTCGCGTGCGCCAGTCCTGCTGCATCGACGACCAGATGGTGCTGCAGTGGCGCCCCGGCCTGGGCCAGCAGGTGGTGCGGCTGATGCCCGGCAGCGGACCGGTCGGTGAATGGCCTGCCGCCTGGCTGGCTGGGCTGGGCGCACCCTGGAACACCCTGCAGATGGGCGGCACGCTGCGCCTTTCCAGCCCTGGCGCCGGCCGAAGATGTTCAGCAGGTTGTCCAGTGCGCCTTCGAAACCCGGGGCGGCGCGCGCCACGCCGCGAAAGCGCATTTGGGCACCCGTCCATAGCCCCGAGCCGTCGAGCACCAGCGTCCCGTCGCGCGTGCTCAGCACCATCGCGTGTGCTCAGCAGGATCGCCGGGCCCGTGCCGTCGGCGGTGGCGTCGAACTGCACGCGGTAGCTGCCCAGGCGGTCCAGCGTGCTCAGGCCCGAACTGACGTCGTTCAGTTCCAGGCTGGCCTGGCCCGTGAAACGCAAACGCCCGGCCGCCACTTC
>JANNMQ010000394.1:0-2618 GCA_031398045.1 Rubrivivax sp. | reverse complement strand
CGATGAATTCGTCGCCGCGCCTGGATCGGGTGGGTCCGGAGATCTTGCGCTTGAGCACGATGCCGCGCAGGGCCCGCTCGGCAGCATTGTTGGTGGGCTCCACACCCGGGTGTTTGATGGTACGTATTCAGCCTCCCCCACACAGCAAGCCGAGCAGAGGCGCGTGACTTTTGGGTCGGGACATGAACTTCCCCTTGTAAGTCATTGATTCGCATTGGATACTGTGCGGGTGCACAGTGATGATCAGACATCCAGGCCAATCGCGCCATCAGGTGCGAGCAAGCCGGCGACCGTGGCGCAATGTCACTTGGTGATCGACACGCTTGCGCAGCACATTGCCGTCTTGCAGGAACAGGTGGCTTTGCTGCAAGAACGAGTGAAGCTGGATTCCCGCAACTCATCGAAGCCCCCGTCTTCGGATGGCCCGGCAGGTGGCAACCGTGCTCAGCGTCGGGTCAGTGCGCGCAAGCGTGGTGCGCAAAAGGGACACCCGGGATCGTTCCGAGCGCTGCTGCCCGAGAACGAGGTCACCGTTGTGCATGACTGCCTTCCTGCGCCAATTTGCGACTGTGGTGCCCAGGTGGCAACCGTCGGCAAGCCGCTGCGCCACCAGGTGTTCGACATCCCGCCTGCGGTGGTCGATGTCCAGGAGTACAGGCTGTACAGCGGCGTGTGCGCGGGCTGTGGCAAACCGCACCGCGCGGTGCTCCCCTCGGGCGTCCCGACAGGTCAGATCGGCCCACGTGCCCTGGCGCTCGTGGGCGTGCTGGGGACGCGATACCACCTGACGCAATTCAAGATTCGCAACCTGCTGGCCGAGATGGCGGGTATCGACTTCAGTGTGGGTGCCATCTCGCAGGCGCACGGCAAAGTGGCTGCGGCGATGAAGGCACCTGTGGCCGAACTGGCGCAAACATTGAGCACGGCGCCCGTGGTGCACATGGACGAGACAGGCTACCCGCGCGAAGGCTCGGCCAACTGGGTCTGGGCGGCGGTGCAGCCCAAGCTGGCGGTGTTCACCATTTTGCCTTCGAGGGCGCGGTACGTCCTTCAAAGCATCGTCGGCGCCGTACCGCACGGTGTGGTGGTGTCCGACCGCTACGCTGCGTATGCCTACATCGACAACGACAAGCGGCAAGTGTGCTGGGCGCATCTCATTCGAGACTTCACCCGGATGTCCCAACGCAGCGGCCAAGCTGGCGCCGTGGGCAGGCGACTGCTCGGATTGGGTTACGTGATGTTCCGCTGGCGCGACGAAGACAAGACGAGTGCAGAACAGTTCGAACCCCTCAAGCGGCGCCTACGCCATGCGTTGCAGCGAGGGGTCGAGCAGACGCACTGCAGCAGAACGGCCAACACCTGCGCCAATGTGCTCAAGGTATGGCCTGCGTTGTGGGGCTTCATCAAACACCCGGGTGTGGAGCCCACCAACAATGCTGCCGAGCGGGCCCTGCGCGGCATCGTGCTCAAGCGCAAGATCTCCGGACCCACCCGATCCAGGCGCGGCGACGAATTCATCGCCCGCGGGTTCAGCGTGCATGAGACTTGCCGCCGACAAGGCGTGGAGATGTGGGGTTACCTGCATCAGGCCGTGGGCGCATGGATCGACAAGGTTGCGCACCCGAGCCTGGTTCCCGCCGCTGTACCAAGCGGGTGAACGACGCGGCTGGCTGGCGCCGGCTGTGGCTCCTCTGGTTTGCAGGGGAGCTGAATACATACCTTCACCCGCCTTACCCGGCGCTCGGGCCGGGCCGGTGCGGTGGGTCGGCGCCTGCTGGGGCTGGGCTACCTGATGTTCCGCTGGCGCGACGCAGGCAAAACAAGCGCGGAACAGTTCGAGCCCCTGACGCGGCGCTTGCGCCATGCCTTGCAGACAGGTGTCGAGCAAACCCAATGCAGCAGAACGGCAAACACCTGCGCCAATGTGATCAAGGTGTGGCCTGCGTTGTGGGGGTTCATCACGCATCCAGGTTTAGAGCCCACCAACAATGCCGGAGAGCAGGCACTGCGCGGCATAGTGCTAAAGCGCAAGATCTCCGGACCCACCCGATCCAGGCGTGGAGATGTGGGACTACCTGCACAAGGCCGTGTTCGCGTGGATCGACAAGGCCGCGCATCCGAGCCTGGTGCCGGTCGCAGTACCGAGCGGGTGAGCCACGCGGCCGGCTGACGTCGGCCATACGCGGTGCCGGGCTCCTCGGTTGGCAGGGGTGCGGAGTACGTACCTCGGAAACTTGCCGATGGCCGGCCGGCCGCTTTCATCAAGCACCGTGCACTTCGGGCGCATACCGTCGAGAGTTGTGCCCTTCGCCTGCAGATACTGCAGATCTTGTGCATGCCACATATACACTCATTTTGAACGCTCACTGGAATTAGAACTGAAAGTAAATGAATTGGCTGATGGGGCGAAGGAAGATAAAGACGACGAAGACGACTACCGAAAGGCCTACCACTTCGCCGACAGAGCGCATGATCGGTTGGCGCAACAGTCGAGACTCCGAAGTCATGACCCACCGCAGGACAAGCATGCCAATGAATACTGAGGCAATATAGAGATACGTACTCTCCCGAAGCGCCAGACTGCGGTAGGAATGGAAGTCGAAAAGACGGGACCAAAG
>JANNMQ010000382.1:0-10430 GCA_031398045.1 Rubrivivax sp. | reverse complement strand
GCCGGCTTCATCGCCTTGGGGTAGGTCTTCAGGTCGGTCATGGGCATGAAACCAGCGCGCTTTTTGGGGTCCATGGCGCCCATCTGGTTCGGCGAGTAGCCGCAGTAGTCATCGGGGCAGTCCTTGCGCCCGGCCATGTTGGGGCGCGGGTCCCAGCCGGCGTTGCCGCCGTTGACCAATGCAGTCACTTCATCGGTGTGCCACGGGCCATTTTCCGCGGTGAACGGGCGGTTGTCGCCAGGACGGAACGCGATGCCCTGCGGGTTGCGGTGGCCATAGGTGAAGACGCGTGGATCGAAGCCGGCCGGCGCCTTGTTGTCCGGGGCGGCCTTGCCGTCCCGGTCTACGCGCAACACCTTGCCGCCAATGTACGTGGGACCCTGCGGCCCGATGCCCAGGTGGTTGTCGCCCGTCGTCACGTAAAGAAAACCGTCAGCGGGGCTGAACCTGATGCGGCCGCCGTTGTGCGCGCCGGGGCCGCCGAAAGGATGTTTGCTGGCCTTCGGCTTGTAGCCAATGTCAGCGACGATGTCGGTGCGGTCAGAAACCGCCGTCATCGCATCGTTGAGCTTGAACCGCATCACCCGGTTGACCAGCTTGCCGCCCAGATTGGAACTGGAATACGCGTAGATGAAGCGATTGCTGGCGAACTGCGGGTCGACCGCGACGCCCATCATGCCGGCCTGTCCGTCGCAGAACAGGTCAGCGCTGGCAGAAGAATAACCAGCGGTGGTGCCCACGCCATGCAGCTTGTTGATGGCACCGGAGGGCATCCGCACCGACAGGCCCTTGCACTTCTCGGTGAAAAACATGGTGCCGTCCTTCATGAACGCCATGTCCCAGGGGGAGTCGAGCTTGTCGACGAAGTCTTGCGTGGTCACGGTCGGTGCCGCTGCAAACAAACTGCCCGTCAATGCCAAGCCTACGGAGGCTGTCAAAACCATTTTCATCATCTGCGCCATGTCTCGCTCCTGTAATTGGTACGTTAGTGGTCAACCATCTTCAGCAATCCGACCGCTGGCCAAGCCTCTTGCAGCCGTTGTGGCGCAAGCAGTCGAGTCGCTGATGGAATAGCAAGCGGCGTGGCTGAACCAGTCGTGTAAACCCGAGTGCTGACCACCGTGCAACGATCACGCACTGCACTTGTCCCGCAGCCCTGCCGGGCGCGGCATCCCTGTGGCCCGATCAGCTGCGCTGTTCTGCCCCGCTGGCCTGCAAACGCAGCGCTGCTACACCCAGTGGCTGCAACGGCACTGGCAACGCTTGCGGCCGCTGCACACCGTAGCCTTGCGCAAAGTCCACCCCCAGCATGCGCAGCTCGTGGACCACCTCTGCTGACTCTGCGCATTCGCCGACGGTCTGCAAACCCATGATGTGGCCCACGCGGTTGATGGTGTCGGCCATGGCGCGGTCCACCGGATCGGTGACGATGTTGCGCACAAAGCTGCCATCGATCTTCAGATAGTCCACTGGCAGCGTCTTCAGGTAGGCCAGCGAACTGGTGCCGATGCCGAAGTCGTCCAGCGCAAAACAGAAACCCAGCACCTTCAGCTCGCGCATGAACAGCGTTGCATGGCGCATGTTGTTGATGGCCGCTGTCTCGGTGATTTCGAAGCAGATCGACCCACTCGGCATCTGGTGATGCTCGGACTGCTCACGGATGAACTCCAGAATGCCGTCGGAGTTCAAGGTCGTGCCTGAAAGGTTGATGGCGCAGGTCAATGGCGCTCCCATCTGGGCCTGCAAGTCGGCGTAACGGGCGAACACCGTCTTGACCACCCAGCGGTCGATGGCCGGCATGATGTTGTAGCGCTCCGCGGCGGGCAGGAAAGAACCCGGCGGCACCAACTTCCCGTCTTCGTCGATCAGGCGCAGCAAGATTTCGATGTGCTGGCCCTGGGCGCTGTTCTGCCCCAGCGACAGATAAGGTTGGTAATACAGCACCAGACGCTCTTCTTCCAACGCACGGGTCAAGCGCGCGGCCCAGCCCATGTCGGCGCGCCGCTGCGCCATGTCGGCGTCGCTGCTGTGGAACACACAAACCCGGTTTCGCCCCTGCTCCTTGGCCGAATAACACGCGGTATCGGCAGCGCTGAACACGTCTGCACGGCTGGTCGTGTTGCCATTGATAGCCACCAGGCCGATGCTGACGCCGACCGTGAAGACCTTACCTTCCCAGCCGAACCGGTGGTCACGCACGGCAGCCAACAAGTCGGCCGCGATCAGCTGGGCCCGGTCAAGCGCACACCCCTCCAACAGCACGCCGAACTCGTCTCCGCCCAGACGGGCCAGCGTGTCGGATTCACGAAGCCGGACTTGCAGCACGTTACCGACTTGCTGAAGCATGGCGTCGCCAGCTGCATGACCACAGGTGTCGTTGACCACTTTGAACTGGTCGAGGTCGAGATAACACATGACATGCTGGACCTCCGAGTTGCGCGCGCTCAGCAGTGCAGCGTCGACGCGGGCCTCGAACTCGCGGCGATTGACCAGACCGGTGAGTGAATCATGGGCCGCCGCCCAGGTGATTCGCTGCGCCATGCGGCGCGTTGTGCTGACGTCTCTGAACACCATCACGCCGCCTATCGACAGACCCCGCCCGTCAACCAGCGGAGCGGCCGAGTCTTCAATGGCGATAGCCGTACCGTCGCGTCTGAGCAGCGCCACCTCGCTGCCGCTGAACGAACAAGCTTGCTGATCCCGCAACACCTTGGTAAGCCGCGCGGGCAGGGGCTGCATCGTCCGTTCGTCAATCAGGCTGCAGACCTCCGCCAATGACTTGCCACACGCTTCAGCCAGGGGCCACTGGGTCAGCCGCTCGGCCACAGGATTCAGGTAGTCGACGCGCTGGTGCAGGTCGGTGGTGATCACGGCGTCGCCGATCGACTGCAGCGTGACACGTGCACGCTCCTTCTCGTCGAAGACGGCACGGGCCAGTTGTTCTTCATGCGCTTGCTGGCGACGCATCAGCACCAGCATGACCCCAGCCAGCGCAAAACCGCAGAGGCCCGTCAAGGCCGTCTCCAGCAGCAAGGTTCGCAACGAACGCTGCACCTCCACGCGGCCGACGATGGCCCCGGAGTCGAACAGCGGCACGGTGCGCACCAGCACAGGCTGGGCGAGGATGTGGGTTGACTCGGCGACAAGCACACCCTGGTGGGTGACGATCTTTGCGTGCTCGTCCTCCAGCTGAACCGGCAGCCTGGCCAGCAGCTCTTGCAAGCGATGTTCTTCGAAGCGCCACATCTCGGGCGAGGCGCCAATCGCCTGGTTGATCACTTCGGCCTTCACCTCTGCCTTGGTTTGCAGTGACGAGCCCAGCGCGACGTAACGCACACCAAAGTAGCCCGCAGGCAGTGCAATGGCCAGCACACCCGCCACCGACTTGATCAACAGTCCAAGCAGTCGAGACGACGGCGAGGCAGCGGTGGCAACGCTCATGGGTTCCAAGCTGTAAAAGCGTGTCACTTCACCCAGTGGCCGTTTTGCTGCAGGATCTCTCGTCCCTGGGCCGACCCGATGAAGGTGACGAAGGCTTTCGCTTCGGGCGACGTTTTCGGGCCGGTGATGATGAGCAGCGGCTTGGCCAGCGGGTAGCTTCCATTGGCCAGTCCCTGGGCGCTGGGAACCACCCCATCCAAAGCGAGCGCTTTGAGCGCCCGTTTCTCGGACAGCAGCAATGCAAGGGTCGACGGGCCGATAGCGCCCGAGGTCTTCTCAATGACACTCGCGGTCTCCTGGTCGCTCACCGTGAAGATCATTCCTTTGCGCTGCTCGGCAGCCGTTTTGGCATCACGCATTGCAGTGGATATGCCTTTTATGGTTTCGCTGTCCGAATCACCAATGGGGCGCAGCACCAGTCTCACCTTCGAGCCGTCCGGCCAGGTGTCCAACTTGCCCGTGTAGAGGTCGATCAAATTCTGTGTCGTGATGCCGGCCACGGGGCTGGACGCAGACGTGACAAACACAAACGGCGTTCGACCGTACTCAACGGCCGCGGCACCTGCCTGCAACTCGGCGTCGCTCAACGCCCGTGAGCTGATCGCAAGCTGGATGGCCCCGGCCAGCACGGCCTTGATACCCCCGCCGCTACCCATGCTGGGCACCACCGTGATTTTCGTGTCCGGCTGGCTCTTGGCATAGGCTTGGGCCAGCACCCGGACGGTGCCAAGTCCAGCACCCGTGCCTCCAATCTTGAGCTCCTGAGCGTGCACGCCCCACCCAACCGTCAGCGACACGATCAAGCTGCATCGAAGCGTGAAGCGCCAAGGCACACAAAGCCAGTCGGCGACGGATCTCTGCATGTGGACTTCCAGATCTTGATGTTTTTCACAGGGTCGACGCTGATGAACGTACGTTCAGGCCCAGCCCTGTGACCCTGAAACCTTATCGGAGCGCACCACCAAAGCTTGAATTTGAGTAGCTCCGATGGGAGGCCGTCGATCGTGACTGCGCTGGCCCAGGTTGCGCGCAATGCTGCGCAGAAGCGTTCAGCCCTCCGCCGCACGGCCTTGGTCTGCACTGGCCGGCAGCGGACCGCGCTGCGCCTGCTGCTGCGCTTGTTTCTGCGCTTGTTTCTGCGCTTGAATCTGCGCCTGCATCTTCACCAGTGCGGCCAGCAAGCCGGCGCCAGATTGGAACGCGACACAGTCGCCGCTGAGCACATGTTCCAGCTCGCCGGCCAGGGTGCTGGCCTCGCCAGTCGGGCCCAGCAGTCGCAGGGCATAGGTCTGTTCACACAGGGGTCGGGGGGCGGCTGGCATGGGTCTTCTCACTGCAAAGAGGGGGGATGCCGCAGTGTGCGCAAGGTGGCCGCCCGAGTCGTCAGCTTGGCGTCGGGTTCTGGTCGGTTACGGCATCGGAAGGCAGAATCCGCGCCGTGCCTACCCCTGCCGAGCCCCCTGGTCCGCGTTTGTCGTTCGACGACTTCGAGCTCGACATCGGCAACGCACGCCTGCGCCGGGCCGGCGTGGAGGTGTGCCTGCCTCCCAAGTCCTTCGCGCTGCTGGCCCATCTGGCGCAGCGCCCCGGCGAGCTGGTGCTGAAGGACACGCTGCTCGACACCGTCTGGGGCCGACGCTTTGTCAGCGAAGGGGCGGTGAAAACCGTGGTCAGCGAACTGCGCGCAGCACTGGGCGACGACGCCCGGGCGCCACGCTGGATCGAAACCGTGCAGCGCCGGGGTTACCGTTTTCTGGGCGCCGTGCAGGCGGCCGGCAGCACAACACTGGCCGTGCAAGCACCCGTCGACACGACTGCTGCTGCTTCTGTGCCCGCGCCCCTGTCCATGCCCTCGCCGGCCGCCCCCACCCGGGGCAACCTGCCGGCGGGCCTGCAGCCGCTGGTGGGCCGCGACGCCGCGCTGGCCCAAGTGGCCACACTGTTGGACACAGCCCGGCTGGTCACCATCTGCGGCCCGGCCGGCGTGGGCAAGACCAGCCTGGCGCTGACCGTGGCCCTTGGGCGGCGCGCGCTGCATGCGGGCGGGGTCTGGCTGGTGGAACTGGCACCGTTGCCGGCCGAAACCACCGACGGCGCAGCGCTGCGCGGTGCGCTGGCGCAGGTGTGCCGCATTCCACCCAACAGCGTGCCCAGCGACGCCGCCCTGGTGCAGGCGCTGGCCAGCCAGGCGCTGATGCTGGTGCTGGACAACGCAGAACATGTGCTGGAGCCGCTGGCCCCGCTGATGGCGCGGCTGCACCGCGAACTGCCCGATCTGCATTGGCTGGTGACCAGCCGCGAGCCGCTGCAAATTCCCGGCGAGCAGGTCATGCGGTTGGCCCCGCTCAGCCTGCCGCCACCCGGCGAAGAGGAAGACCCGGCCCAGCTGGCCCGCAGCGGTGCCATGCAGCTGTTTGTGCAGCGCGTGGCCGCGCGGCTGCCCGGCTTCGAGCCCGGGCCGGGGCAGCGGCGGGCCATGGCGCAGGTCTGCCGTGCGCTGGACGGGCTGCCGCTGGCGCTGGAGCTGGCGGCAGCCCGGGTGCCGGTGCTGGGCATGCACGGCCTGGCGGCGCACCTGGCCGACGACAACGGCAGCCGGCTGCAGCTGCTGACCCATGCCAGCCGCACCGCCGAGCCGCACCAGCGCACGCTGCGTTCGGCCCTGGACTGGAGCCACACCCTGCTGAAGCCGGCCGAACAGCGCGCCTTTCGCCGCCTGGCCGTTTTTCGCGGCGGCTTTACGCTGGCTGCGGCGCAGGCGGTGTGCGCCGACCCCGGCCAGCCGGCGCTGGCCGTGCTGGACACCCTGGAGGCGCTGGTCGAAAAGTCCATGGTCGCGGTGCCGGCGCATGGCGACGCCGATAACGAAAACGAGCCCCGTTTCATGCTGCTGGAAAGCCTGCGTGAGTACGCCACTGAACAGTTGCAGGCTGCCGACGAAGCCGCCGCCACCCACCGCCGCCACCTGGCCTGGGCACGGGGCTATTGGGCCCAGGCCGATGCGCGGGCGCTGAGCGAACCCGGCATGTCCTGGACCGCGCGCCACCTGCCCGAGCTGGACAACCTGCGCGTCGCGTTGCGCTGGGCCCAGGCCCGGACCCAGACGAGACCACCCGGCGGCCCCGATCCAGACGGCAGCACCGCCGACTGGCTGGCTTTGGTGGGCCACACATCGATGCTGTGGCAGCGCGCCGGCCTCTTGAGTGAAGGTGCCCCCTGGTGCCTGGCCGTGCGCCCGTACGCCGAACACCACCCCGACGCACTGCTGCGCGCCGGTGTTGACCTGGCCCTGGCCGGCCTCAGCCGCTACATGCCGCTGCTGCCGCACAGCGAAGCGCTGCACCTGAGCCAGCGCGCCGCCGAGGCCTACCGCCAGGCTGGCGACGCCGAGCGCGCTTACTTCAGCCTCTACCTGGCCTGGGCGCTGGCGCTGGAAGTGGGCGAACATGTGGAGCGCGCGCACTTCGTGGACGCCATGCGGGCACTGGTGCAGCCGGGCTGGAACGCACTGCTGCTGCGCTACGTGCAGCTGGCCGCGGCGCAGGACCAGCGCCTGCAGGGCCGCTTCGAAGACTTCCTGCAGCTCAGCCGCCAGGCCTACGAACAGTTTCGCGCCATGGGCGCGCAGGGCGAGGCCTGGTCAGCCGGCATGGGCCTGGTGTGGGCCGAACACGACCACGGCCACCACAGCCGCGCGCTGGCCATCGGCGCGGCGCTGGTGGAAGACATCCGCGCCGCTGGCCGGCTGCGCACCTACGCCCAGCTGCTGGCCATGCACACCACGATGCGCGCCGAAAGCGGCGACATGGCCGGCACGCGCGCACTGCTGCCCGAGGCGTTGCCGTTGCTGCCCACGTTCAGCGCCTGCGAGGTGCTGCTGCTGGCCCTGGCCTGGCTGGCCACCCATGAGGGCCGGCATGCAGACTCGGCCCGGCTGCTGGGCTGGTTTGACGCCCCGGCGCGCGGTGGTGGGGTTTACGGCCCGAACACTTTCACGCGCCGCACCGCCACAGCGCTGGCGGCGCGGCTGGACATGCAACTGGGCCCCGCACGCCACCAGGCGCTGCAGACCGAAGCCGCACAACTGGGCAACGAACAGGCCGTGGTTTTGGGCCTGTCCACCCTGCAAACCGACGAAAACCCAACCGCTTCCTGACGACGCCGGCATCCCGGCTGGGAACACTGCGGGGCATCGACACACCGTCGACAACCCACCCCAGGAGATCCCAGCCATGCACGCCACCCGCACCCTTGTTGCCTCTGCCGTTGCCACTGCAGCCGCTGCTTTGTTCAGCGCCGCCGGGCCCGCCCTGGCCAATCCGTCAGCAGCCGGCGCCTCCACGCTGCACGTCGAAGCCTTGCGCCACGCCCTGCCTGCATGGCTGAGGCCGCGCGCTCAGGGCCTGTTGGGCACCTACCTGCAACTGCGCGGTCAGCGTTTGACGCCGGAGTCGAACAGCGAGCCCGACGCGGAACGTACCGATCCGCTGGGCCTGCCGGTGGTGCTGCCGCAAACGTTGGCCGCACTGGACGCCGCCAGCGCAAACGGCCCGCACAGCGCGCGGCCGTACTTGCACGCTGCGCGCAGCGCTTTTGCGAGCGCCGAACGAGGCCTGCAGACGGGTGCCAGAGACGCCTCGCCACAGTACATGGTGGGCGTGCTGCAGGACATGGCCCAGGGCCAGCACCAGATGGACCAGGCACTGGACCTGACCGCCGGCGACCCGTCCGGCATTTTGATCGGCCTGCTGCTGCCCGCGGTGCAAAAGGTGCGTGAAGCCGCCGCGCGCAGCAGCCAAGGCATGGTCGATCTGGCCGCGGCCGGCGGTGCGTCGCCTGGCCGCCTGGCCCCGGCGCAGGCAGCGATGCTTGCCGGCGACCGCCTGCACAACGCCGGCGACTACGGTGGTGCCGTGGCGCAATACGCCAACGGCTTTGGCCTGGCGGCCAACACCGTGGTCTTCAGCATGGACCGCTTCGAGCAGAACCTGCGCAGCAGTTTCACGAACCAGAGCGTGGGTTATGCCTACGCCTTGTCGCAGGCCGGCCAGGTGGTGCGCCAAGACGGCGTGGGTCTGGCCCGCACCGGCGCCGACCTGCCGCAGACCAACCAGTCCGAGACGAAAAAGATGCACGTGGCCAGCGTCAGCAAGACGATGACGGCCATCGTGCTGCTGCGTCTGCTGGCCGAACGGGGGTTGAGCGTGGACACCGTCATCGGCAACCACCTGCCGGCCGACTGGACCCGCGGTACGGGCGTCAACAGCATCACCTTCCGCCAGCTGCTCACCCACAAGAGCGGCTTTGGCCAGAACGCCCCCGGCGGCAGCGACTACAACAACCTGCGCGCCATGGTCGGCCAGAGCGTGCTCTTCACGAAGGGCCTCTTCGACTACGAAAACGCCAACTTCGGCCTCATGCGGGTGCTGGTGGCCGTGATGCTGGGCGCTGACATCCCCTTCCCGCCCATCCTGCAGGTGGACAGGGCGGCCCTCACCACCGCCTTCTTCCTGAATTACGCCACCGGCGCCTACAACACGGTGGGTG
The DNA here is from genome assembly GCA_031398045.1 of Rubrivivax sp. GTDB lineage: Bacteria > Pseudomonadota > Gammaproteobacteria > Burkholderiales > Burkholderiaceae_C > Rubrivivax. Next base: position 1,442 of record JANNMQ010000382.1, on the reverse strand, counting down.
TGCCGTTCAGCTGCGAACCCCAGGCCAGCGCGCCGACGCTGCAGTACGACTTTCCTGATACCGGCAACCCGGGTTACGTGGAACCGTCACGCAGCCTGCAATGCGGCGGCTTTGGCGTCAACGTCAGCGCGCGCAACCTGGCCCGCACCCTGGCCTTCCTGCGCTACACCACCGACCTGATGCCGGCCAGCAGCTACCAGCAGATGAAGAGCGGCTACCTGGGCTTCATGGACCCGTCGCGCTACGGCTTTGCGCAGGGCACTTTCGGCGTCTACTACACACACGGCGGCGACTGGGACCACAGCGGCGGCAGCGGCAACGGCGGCCTGGACGCCTGCGTGATGGTGTTCCCGATCAACGTCGAAGCCAGCGTGTTGATCAACTCCAGCCGCAAGAACCTGGGCGTGGGTTACCCGGGCGGCGGCTACCAGTGTTCGGTGATCAAAACCGCGTTCGAAAACGCCTGGGTCGCCAACTGACGCGGCCACTGGCGGCGGCCCCTGGGTGCCGCCGCCCCACAGCGACCTGTTCAACCCACGGCAACCCCCGCCTTACGATGCAGCTCCTTCGACCCATTTTGCGGACTGCACACCATGCCACACCTGCATCGTCGCCACTTCATCACTTTCGCCGCAGCGGCTGGTACCACCGGCCTGGCATTGCCCGCACGCGCCGTGCCCATCGCGGGTGGCAAGCCCATCACCTTGCTGGTGAGCTACCCGGCCGGCGGCGGCGCCGATGTGATGGCGCGGCTGATCGCGCCGCGCCTGGCCGAAGCGCTGGGCCAAAGCGTGGTGGTGGAAAACAAACCCGGCGCCAGCGGCACCATTGCCGCCGGCCAGGTGGCGCGCGGCGCGCCCGACGGCACGCTGCTGCTGCTGGACGCGTCGTCGTTTGCCGTCAACCCGGCACTGTTCCCCAAACTGCCGTACGACACCACCACCGCCTTCGCGCCGCTGGCGGTGCTGGCGCAGTTTCCCAACGTGCTGGTGTGCACCCCCAGCTTCGAAGCCAAAAGCGTGGCCGACGTGTTGCGCCTGGCCCGCGCCAAGGCTGGTGGCCTGGCCTATGCGTCGTCGGGCAACGGCTCGGCGCAGCATCTGGCGGGTGCGCTGTTTGAGCAGCTGGCCAAAGTGGAGTTGACGCATGTGCCCTACAAGGGGGGTGGCCCAGCGTTGACCGACGTGATGGGCGGCCAAGTGCCGCTGTTTTTTGCCAATGTGGCTTCTTCGCTCGGGCACATCCAGGCGGGCCGGCTGCGCCCGCTGGCCGTAACAGCCGCGGTGCGCTGCCGCGCGCTGCCCGAAGTGCCCACCATGGCCGAAGCCGGCGTGAAGGGCCACGAAGTGCTGGAATGGAACCCGGTGCTGGCCCCCGCTGCCGTGCCAGCCCCTGTTTTAGCGCAACTGCGCGTTGGCCTGGTGCGCGCCATGGCCGACCCC
>JANNMQ010000366.1:0-5396 GCA_031398045.1 Rubrivivax sp. | reverse complement strand
AAATCACTGGGGCAGACGGTGGTGGTGGAAAACAAGCTGGGCGCCGGCGGCACACTGGCCGCTGGTTATGTGGCCAAGGCGGCGCCCGACGGCTACACCTTCTTCATCCACCACAACGGCATGGCCACCGCGCCCGGGCTGTACCGCAAGCTGGCCTTCAACCCGCTGACCGACTTTGAATACGTCAGCCAGGTGGTGGACGTGCCGATGACGCTGCTGGGCCGCAAGGATTTGCCCGCCAACAACGCGCAGGAACTGATTGCCTGGGTGAAGGCCAATGGCAGCAAGGCCACGCTGGCCCACGCCGGGCTGGGTGCGGTGTCGCAGCTGTGCGGCATGTTGTTCATGAAGCAGGTGGGTGTGGAGATGAACACCATCCCCTACTCAGGCACCGCGCCGGCGCTGAATGCGCTGCTGGCCGGCCAGGTGGATGTGCTATGCGACCAGACGACGCAGACGCTGCAGCACATCAAGGCCGGCAGCGTAAAGCTGTTTGGTGTCACCACGCGTGAACGCATCAAGTCGCTGCCCACCACGCCGACGCTGGAAGAGTCGGGCCTGAAGGGTTTTGAAGTCAAGGTTTGGCACGGCATCTACGCACCCAAAGGCACACCCGGCGCGGCCATCGACAGCTTCGGCAACGCGCTGCGGGCAGCGCTGAAAGACGCCACCATCGTGGCCCGCATGACCGAGTTGGGCGCCGACATCGTGCCCGAATCCAAGCAAACGCCCGAAGGCCTGCGCAGCTGGCTGCGGCCCGAGATCGACAAGTGGGGCGCGCTGATTCGGGCTTCGGGCACCTACGCCGATTGAGCGGCGGCACCGCCATGCAAGCCGCTTTTTACGAACGCACGGGTGCCGCGCGCGACGTGTTGCAACTTGGTGAATGGCCCACCGCCGAACCCGGCCCTGGTGAGGTACGTGTGCGCCTGCGCTGGTCGGGCGTGAACCCGTCTGATGTCAAGTCGCGTGCCGGCTTGCGCAGCAGCGTGCTGGCCTTCCCGCGCATCGTGCCGCACAGCGACGGCATGGGCCACATCGACGCCGTGGGCGCGGGTGTGAACTCCTCGCGCGTGGGGCAACGTGTGTGGGTGTGGAACGGCGCCTGGGGTCGCGCACACGGCACCGCCGCGCAGCAGATCGTGCTGCCGCAGTCGCAAGCCGTGGAACTGCCCGATGCCACTGCCGATGAAGCAGGCGCCTGCCTGGGCATACCGGCGCTCACCGCGCTGCATGCGGTGCTGTGTGGCGCTGGCGTGGCCGGCAAAAACGTGCTGGTGGCCGGTGCGGCGGGCGCCGTGGGCCACTATGCCATGCAGTGCGCGCGGCTGCTGGGCGCACGGCGCGTGGTGGCCACCGTCAGCAACGCCGACAAAGCGGCCGTGGCGTTGGCCGCGGGCGCCGATGCGGCGGTGTTCTACCGCAGCGACGATGCGGCCGAGCAGATCCGCCAAGCCACACAAGGCCAGGGCATCGACCGGGTGGTGGAGGTAGACATCGCCGCCAATGCCGCGCTGAATTTGCAGGTGTTGAACACGGGCGGCGAATGTGTGGCCTATGGCAGCGGCACCCAGCGTTTCGAGCTGCCGTTTTTCCCGCTCATCTCCAACAACATCGACCTGCGCTTTTTTGTCGTCTACAAACTCGCGCCAGCTGATCGCGCGCGCGCTGAGGCGACGTTGCAAAGCTGGCTGGAGCGTGGTGTGCTGCAGCATGCGATCGCCGCGCGCCTGCCACTGGCCGACATCGCGGCCGCGCACGAACTGGTGGAACAGGGGCGGGCGGTGGGCAACGTGGTGCTGGCGTTGCCTTGAACGTGCCCGCCCCGCCCCGTACGTGGGTGCTGCACAGACCGTCCAGTGGTGGTTTAGCGCGTTGCTGCGTGCGGCCGCTGCGATGAGCCTTCGGCAATGAAAAACGCCCCGCTGGGCGGGGCGTTGTGGGGTGCGGCAACGGAGTGGCGCCGGCACGCGAAAAGGCTGCCGGGTGCAGCCGGGTGGGCCTTACTTCTTGGTGCCCACCGCTTCCAGCGGCTTGGCCTTGGCGTCGTTGGCAGCGTCTTTGCCAGCACCCTTCACGGCTTCCACTTTGCCGGCGGCAGCGGCTGGTTTGGTCGTAGCAGCTGCGGTTGGCGCTGCGGCCGGGGCCGCTTTATCTGCTGGGGCGGGCTTGGCGGCCACAGCAGCAGCCGGTTCCGCTTTGGCTGGTTTGGCTGCAGCCTCAGCTTTCGCGGGTGCCGGCGCCTTGGCCGGTGCAGCGGCCATGCCCTTAAAGGTGGCGCCGTTGACGGTCATGCCTTCGGCAGAAAACTTGGCGGCATTGCCTTCGCCCACGCCTTTGACGCGGTCAACGAAGTCGGTCCAGTCCTTGAAGTTGCCCTTCTTGCGCTCATCCAGGATCTTGCCGGAAATGCCAGGGCCAATGCCCTTGATGCCGTCCAGTTCGGCCTGCGTGGCTTTGTTGACGTCCACCGCCGCAAAAGCCGCGAAGGTGAACAGGGCCAGCATCAGTGCGGCGAATTTTTTGAACATAAAGGTGGTCCTCGGTTGGTGTGAAAGCGGGGTTCTTCGGAAGGTCCGCGCGCCGCAGCCACCACAGTGGGTGTCTGTGGCTGCGCGTGCCATGCCTCAACTGGCGACAAAGGCCTACGGTTGACAGGCCTGTTCAGGATAGGGGCAATTCCTTACGTCGAGGCAGGTCGGCACCGCGGCGTGAACAGGTGATGGCTGCCGCTTGCGCTGCAAAGGCCAGCACTGTCGCCAGCGTGTCCGTGGCCAGTTGGGTCAGCGCAGCGCGTGTTAACAAGCCGCGCTCGGCCAGAGCTGTCAACAAGGCGGCCTGGAAGGTGTCGCCCGCGCCCACCGTGTCCACCACCTGCACAGCCACCGGGGGCGTCGCCAGGTGGCCGCGCGCGGTCCAGGCCCAGGCGCCGGCAGCGCCGCGTGTCACCACCACCAGCGCCACGCCGTGCTGCAAAGCCTGGGCGGCAAACACTTCAGCGCTTTGGCCAGGGTGCAGCAAACCCAGGTCTTCGTCGCTCACCTTCAGCAGCGTGGTGCGCGGCAGCATCCACTGCAACGTGTTTTGCCAGCGCTGGATGTCGGGCACCACGTTCAGCCGGATGTTGGGGTCGTAGGCGATCACGCTGTGTGCATGTTCCCGTTCCACCAGCGCACGCTGTGTGCTGGCCACGGGCTCGGCCACCATGGCATAACTGCCGAACTGAAAGGCCTGCACCGCCGGTGCCGTGGGCACCTGCTGCAGCGCCGACAACGGCAGCACGCGGTCGGCAGCGCCATCGCCCATGAAGGTGTAGCTGGGCACGCCTTGGGCGTCCAGCCCCACCAGGCTGAGTGTGGTGGGTGCGTCGATGCGCTGCGTGCACATGGTGCTGACGCCTTCTTCCTGCAAGGCGCGCAGCAGCCGGTCGCCCAGGAACCCGGTGGACACACCACCAAAAAACGCCACCGGCTGCGCCAGCCGCGCCAGGCCCAGCGCCACATTAAAAGGGCTGCCACCGATGCGGGCGTCCAACTGCACGCCGCTGGCGGTGTCGCCCAGCGCAAACACATCCATCAAGGCTTCGCCACTGACCACGATCATGAATTCAGCTCCCGGGTTCACCAGCACCTGCACAGCCAGGCACCGGCGCCAAGCATGCCCGTGCCGGCAGGCCTGGGCCATCGGGCAAACCATTAATCAATCCACTTGAGTTATTTAAATGAAGTGAGCAAAATTGCGACACGCGTTTGAAGAACCCCGCTGCCTGGTGTGGCCTGGTTTCTGCACGACAGCCCACGCCCTAGGCCCCAAGCATCACAACCGGAGACCCACCCATGCATCTGCTCAACAAACCCACTGCCCTGGCCGCTGCTGCAGCCGCCCTGCTGTTGGCCAGCGCCACGGTGTCCGCCCAGGGCCAACCCGTCATTGGCTTGATCACCAAAACCGAAACCAACCCCTTTTTCGTGAAGATGAAAGAAGGCGCGGCTGAAGCGGCCAAGGCCAGCGGCGCCAAGCTGCTGACGGGCGCCGGCAAAACCGACGGCGACAACGCGGGCCAGGTGACGGCGATGGAAAACATGATGGCCGCGGGCGCAAAAACCATCCTCATCACGCCCAGTGACAGCAAAGCCATCGTGCCCAGCATCCAGAAGGCGCGTGCCAAGGGTGTGCTGGTGATCGCTTTGGACAGCCCCACCGACCCCGAAAGCGCCACCGACGCGCTGTTTGCCACCGACAACTACAAGGCCGGTGTGCTCATCGGCCAGTACACCAAGGCTGCGTTGGCTGGCAAGCCCGCCAAGATCGTGACGCTGGACTTGTTCCCCGGCCACCCGGTGGGTGCGCAGCGCCACAACGGCTTCTTAAAAGGCATGGGCTTGCCGGCGCCCGACGCCAAGAGCAATGAACTGGGTGGCAAGGCCGCGGGTGTGGCCTGCATGGCCGACAGTTTTGGCGACCAAGCCAAGGGCCAGACGGCGATGGAAAACTGCCTGCAGAAAGTGGGGGACGCCAACGTGGTCTACACCATCAACGAACCCGCTGCGGCTGGCGCTTACAACGCGCTGAAGAAGGCCGGCACGGACAAGGGCGTGATCATCGTCAGCGTGGATGGGGGCTGCGCCGGCATCGGCAACGTGGGCAAGGGTGTGATCGCCGCCACCAGCCAGCAGTACCCGCTGAAGATGGCTGCGATGGGGGTGCAGGCCGGCGTTGAATACGCCAAGACCGGCAAAAAACCCAGCGGCTACACCGACACCGGCGTGACGCTGATAGCCGACAAGGCCGTGGCCGGTGTGGATAGCAAAGACGTAAAAACCGGCACTGCGTTGTGCTGGGGAAAAACGTAGGCCCACCCCCGAAAGGAACTGCGGCTTGGCGCAGCCGGTATCGCGACTGCTGCCCACAGCGCTTGACCCTGCGGCCGCTGCTGGTTGGCTGACTCGCCACTGCTCGAGGACCCCATGAAACTTCCACCGATGGGCACGCTGGGCCCGTTCATCGCGCTGCTGGCGGCCTGCGCATTTTTCGCCGCGCAGTCCGAGAACTTTCTCAGCGGCGGCAACTTCAGCCTCATCCTGCAACAGGTGATGGTGGTGGGCGTCATCGCCATCGGGCAGACGCTGATCATCCTGACCGCCGGCATCGACTTGAGCTGTGGCATGGTGATGGCGCTGGGCGGCATCGTGATGACCAAGTTCGCTACCGAACTGGGCTTGCCACCGGCGCTGGCAGTGTTGTGCGGCGTGGGCGTGACCACGCTGTTTGGCTTGATCAACGGACTCCTCGTCACACGCTTGAAGCTGCCGCCTTTTATCGTCACTTTGGGCACGCTGAATATCGCGTTTGCCATCACCCAGCTGTATTCCCATTCACAGACCGTGACCGACCTG
>JANNMQ010000365.1:0-5563 GCA_031398045.1 Rubrivivax sp. | reverse complement strand
GACGCGTTTTGACGCGCCGCTCGGGCACGCTCGAGAGTCTCTCAACCTCTGAGCCCATGCACGACCACCACGACGAGCCCCCCTACGCCTGGGTGGTGGTGTGGGCCTGTTTTGCCAGCCTGGGTGTCATCTTTGGTGTGTCGTATTCCTTTGCGGCGTTGTTTCCGTCGTTCACGGCCGAGTTCAAGGCGCAGCGTGCCGATGTGTCGCTGGTGTTTGGCGTCTCGGGCCTGATCTACTTTGTGTTGGGCGCCGGCGCCGGCATGCTGGCCGACCGTTTTGGCCCGCGGGTGGTCACCAGCAGCGGCATGGGTGTGATCGCGCTGGGTTTGCTGTTGTGCAGCTTTGCCACCACGCTGGGTGCTGTCACCTTGGCGTTTGGCCTGGGGGTGGGGGTGGGCATAGGCCTGGTGTACGTGCCGGCCATCAGCTGCGTGCAGCCCTGGTTCAAGCGCCGGCGTGGGCTGGCGGCGGGGCTGGCCAGCGCCGGCATCGGCGCCGGCACGCTGGTGGGGCCGCTGCTGGTGACGCTGGCCATCGACACCCACGGCTGGCGCACCGCGCTGCGGCTGATGGCCGCCGCTGTGCTGCTGCTGGGGCTGGGCGCCACGCTGCTGTTGCGCCGAGCGCCCGCAGCTACCGCTGCAAACGCCGGCACCAGCCAGGCCGTGCCCGGCCACACGCTGGCGCAGGCCCTGCGCACACCCGCCTTTTGCTGGTTGTATGTGATGGCGGTGCTGGCGGCGCCCAGCATGTTCATCCCGTTCGCCCATGTGTCGGCCGCCGCGCGCGACTTGGGTGTGGGTGACGCAAAGGCGGTGGGCCTTGTGGGGCTGATTGGCGTGGGCAGCCTGCTGGGGCGCTTTGGCATCGGTGCACTGGCCGACCGCATCGGCCGGCCCTTGACGCTGGCACTGGGCCAGGCCGCCCTGGGTGCGGCTTTTGTGCTGTGGGCCGCTGCGGGCGGCTACACCTTGATGGCGCTGTTTGCGCTGTGCCTGGGCCTGAGCTACGGTGGCATCGTGTCGCTGATGCCGGCGCTGTGCATGGACTACTTTGGCGCGCGCGCCGTGGCGTCCATCGTCGGCGTGCTGTACACCGCTGCTGCGTTAGGCAACCTGGCCGGGCCGTATATGGCGGGCTGGGTGTTTGACCGCAGCGGCAGTTACGCCGCTGTGGTGTGGGGCTGCCTGCTGCTGTCAGCGCTGGCCACCGCGGCGGCCTGGCAGGCCGGGCGCTGCCGGCCCACGGCGACCGGCTGAGCGTTCTGCCCGCGGACCTACTTTTGCAGCGCCACGCGGGTGGCCGGCCGGCGCAAGGTCTGTTGACTTTGGCCTTTGGCGCCCGCCACCTGCACCTCGATGCGCTGGATGCGTTTGAAGGCCTCCATCAAGTGGATGTCCATGCCGGCCAGCTTGTCGGGCGCAGCGCAGTTGAATTCCCAGCTGGCGTCCAGGTCGGCGTGGGTCTGCTCCGCGCTGCCGGGTGGGGCAGGCTCCAGCGCCTGGGTGTTGATGTCGCTGCCCCCCAGTGTGCACAGCGCGGCCGCGTCGGGTTTCAGCCAGGAGCCGGGTGTTTTCAGCTGCTGCAAGGCGGTGGCGGCAGCCTTGCGCTGCGCGTCGGTACGCGGGCGGTGTTCAAAACCCAGCAGGCTGTCCAGTGGCATTTCCATCTGCACACTGAGCTTGCCGCCCTGCACCGCCACGTTGGCCTTCACCAGGCCGTGCACATGCGCGCCGTGGCTGTGTTTTTGCGCACGTGCGGGGCTGGCACTGGCCGCCAGCGCCAGCACCAGTGCCCAGAAGGCCAGGTTGCAGGCGCGGGCCACTGGGGTTGTGAAGCGCAGGGGCTGGTTCATCAAGCGGTTCTCCTGCGGCGCGGTGGCATAAAAAGAGGGCCTATAAAATGAACGTTAGCGCGGCTGCGTCTCTGTCTGCGCTTGTGTCAAGGCTGTCACGATGGCGTGGGCGTTGTGCGCAAACAGTTTCAGGTAGGTGTCGGCCTCGGTGCCGGGGGCTGACAAGGCGTCTGAATACAGGCGGCCCCCCACCACCACACCCGCTTCATTGGCAATGCGCTGCAAAAGCCGCGGGTCGCTAATGTTTTCCACAAACACGGCTGTGGCCCGCTGCTGGCGCAGCTGCTGGATGAGGCGCGCCACGTCGGCGGCCGAGGCTTCGCTGTGGCTGTTGCGGCCCCGCAGCGGCAAAAACTCCACGCCATAGGCCGCGCCAAAGTAACCAAAGGCGTCGTGCGGGCTCACCACGCGCCGGCGCTCTGCAGGTATGGCGGCCAGCTGCTGGCGAATGCGGCTGTCCAGCGCCTGCAACTGCTGCGTGTAGTGCGCGGCGCGCGCTGCAAAGTGGGCGGCCTGCTGCGGCCTGGCGGCGCTGAAGGCCCCACGCAGCTGCTCCACGTAGTGCTGTGCATGGGCCAGGTCTTGCCAGGCGTGCGGGTCGGCGGCATGGCCCAGCTGGCGCGGTGTGATGCCACGGCCCAGTTCCACCACCGGCCCCCGGTAGCCGCTGGCCTGCACCAGGCGCTGCAACCAGCCTTCGAAACCCAGGCCGTTGACCACCACCAGATCGGCCTGCGCCACCCGCTGCGCATGGGCCGGGCGCGGGCTGAAAACATGCGCGTCGGCGTTGGCATCCACCAAGGTGCTGACGCTGACGGCGTCGCCACCCACGTTGCGCGCCAGGTCGGCCAGGATGGAAAAGCTGGCCACCACCCGCAGGGGTGTTGCGTTGGCTGCTGCAGCCGCTGCAGAGGGGGCTTCCGGCTTTGATGTCGCTGGCGCCACGGCCTGCGCCCAGCCACACGGCTGCAGTACCCACGCGGCGGCTGCGCCGGCAGTCCAGCGGGCCCACTGGCGGCGTGCAAACGGGGCGATGAGTTCGGGCTTGTGTGGCCGGTTCATCAAGCCACCCGGTGTGAGTGCAGGCGCAGGCGGCGCCACAGCAGTCCGTCGCGGGCACCGGCCAGGATCGACAGCAGGTACAGCGCACCCGCCACCAGCACGATGGCCGGGCCGCTGGGCCACTGGGCGTGGAAAGACATCAGCAGGCCCACCACACCCGACACCAGCGCCAGCAGCACTGCAGCCAGCAGCTGCCCGCCCACCTGCGCGGCCCAGAAACGTGCAGCGGTGGCCGGCAGCATCATCAGGCCCACCGCCATCAGTGTGCCGAGCGCTTGAAAACCGGCCACCAGGTTGGCCACCGCCAGCACCATGAACACCGCATGCACGGCCGCACCCGGCCCGCCCACGCTTTTCAGGAAACCCGGGTCCACACATTCCACCACCAGTGGCCGCGCCAGCGCCGCCAGCACCAGCAGCGTGACGCTGGCCACCGCAGCCATCAACAGCAGGGCGGCATCGTCCACTGCCAGCACACTGCCAAACAGCACATGCAGCAGGTCCACACTGCTGCCGCGCACCGAGATCAGCAACACCCCTAACGCCAAAGCGATGAGGTAAAAAGCTGCGACGCTGGCGTCTTCACGCTGCTGCGTGTGGCGCGTTACCCAGCCGGCGGCCAGCGCCACCGACATGGCGGCGACAAAACCGCCGATGCTCATGGCCGTCAACGAAAACCCCGCCCACAGGAAACCCACCGCCACGCCGGGCAGCAGCGCGTGCGCCATCGCGTCGCCCATCAGGCTCATGCGGCGCATCACCAGCACCGCACCGATGGGCGCGCTGCCCAGCGCCAGCGCCACCGTGGCCACGAGGGCCCGACGCATGAAACCGAAGTCGGCAAAGGGCTGCAGCAGCAGCTCGTAAGCGGTCACGCGGCAGCCCTGCCAGCGGGGTTGTGAGGATGCTCGGCGTGTGCACCTGCTGCGTGGTGCACGGTTTCATGCACGTGCCCGTGCGCGGCCCCATGCACATGCAAATGTGCATGTTCGGGCGTGGTGCCTGCGGCGGTTTCCACCGTGCAAGAAGGTGCCGATTCGTCCCAGGCCTCGGCCATCTGACGCGCCAGGAACAGGTGCCGGGCGTCCAGCACCTGTGCGGTCGGGCCCCAGGCCACACAGCGGCGCGCCAGCAACAGCGTTTGATCAAAATGTTGCCGCACCTGGTCCAGGTCGTGCAGGACCGCAATCACGGTGCGTTGTTGCTGGTGCCAGCGGTGCACCACCGCCAGCAAGTCGGCGGTGGTGCGCGCGTCAATGGCGTTAAAAGGTTCGTCCAGCAAGATGACCGGTGCGTCCTGCAGCAGCACCCGCGCAAACAGCGCACGTTGAAACTGCCCGGCACTCAGTTCGCTGATGACGCGCTTTTCAAACCCCACCAGCCCTACCGCAGCCAGTGCCTGTTGCACGGCCTGCCGGTGCGGCGTGCCCAGCCCACGCAGGCTGCCCAGGGTGCGCCAGTGGCCCAGCGCCACCAGGTCGTGCACGCTGATGGGAAAGCTGCGGTCCACCTCGTGGTGTTGCGGCAGCCAGGCGATGCGGCCCTTCAAACCGGGCGGCAGGTCGACATGGCCCTGTGCAAGCGGCAGCTGGCCCATGATGGCGGCCAGCAGGCTGCTTTTGCCAGCGCCGTTGGGGCCCACCACGGCGGTCAGGCTGCCCGGCACAAAGCGGCCCGACACGTGGTGCACGGCCGGGTGGCCGCGATAGGCCACGGTGACGTCACGCAGCGTGATGGCGGCGCTGGCCTGGGGGCCCACGGCGCGCAGCGGCCCGGCAGGCGCTTCAAATCCTGCGTGCGGGTGTGCATGCGGATGCGCAGGCAGGTGACGATGGGCGGCAGCTTGGGGTTGCGGGCTCACGGGTGTACCTTCGTGCTGCGCACTGCGGTATTCGCCTTTCGGGCGGCCGGGCGGGGGGGTCTCATGGGGTTGGGATGTGCAACAGGTGCGGTGATCAGGCAGCAAGTGCCCACGCCACGCCCAGCCACAGCAGCGCCACGGCGGCAGCGGCCACCAGCACGCGGGTCAGGGCACTGGCGCTCAGCATGGAGGGGGCAACTGAGGTGTTGGGTGGTCAATCATGGCGGTGGCTGTGCGGCGCAGCAGCGGGATTGCGGGGCGCTGTGGAGCGCCTGCGGCCCGTCGGTGCCGGGCATTCGTTGCAGCGGCCGTACAGCACCAGGTCATGGTCGGCGACGGTAAAACCTGGTGGCGCCAGCGCCGCCAGGTCACCCGGGCAGCCGTGCACGTCAAACACCTTGAGACATTGCTGGCACTGAAAATGGTGGTGGTGGTGCAGCTCGGCCGGCTCGAACCGCGGGCTGTCACCCGGCAGGTTCACACTGCGCAGTGCACCTTCGTCCACCAGCGCCTTCAGGTTGCGGTACACGGTAGCAATGCCCAGGCCCGGCACCTGCACTTGGGCGGCAGCCAGCACCTCTTGGGGCAGCAATGGGCGCGCCGCAAGGGCCAGGGCTTCGCGGATGGCGGTGCGTTGACGGGTATTTTTTTCCATGGCGGCCGCGCTGATGAACAGCGAGGATAGTGCGGCGATGATAATGCGATCTCATATTCGTTGCCGGCCTGCTACCGAAGAAGACGCCGGTTTTTGCTCCCGTCTTCACAGCCACCGCCACCGCCAC
>JANNMQ010000339.1:0-5906 GCA_031398045.1 Rubrivivax sp. | reverse complement strand
GGCGTTGTCAATCCAAATCAGCGAGTTGCTCACCGCCCAACTTGTAATCTTGTTGGAGGGTTGAGGTCCGCCGACTTGGGTAACCTGGAAAAATCCCCCCACGTCAACGTCATCGAAGTTGCCGAGTTCGAAGCTTGGATTTGCTACCAGATTCACCGCGCTGGCTGTACCTGCACTAAGCAAAAGCGTTGTGGCAGCTATGGCGTTGATCGACATTTTCAAAGGACTCATGGCGTTTTCTCCCCGGATCTCAGTTGCAAGTTTGTTTCTGAAGCTGTTTGCTTGGAGGGGGAGTCTGCCGCACGACTTACGAGTGTCAATGGCGCCCCCCTGATGTGCGGGGGATCCTATTGAAAACTGCACAGGACTGTTACATATTGGTTACAAATTCATACACAGACTCCGAACTTTGGTATGGCCTGGGCCGATTTCCAACAAGCCGGATGACTCAGAACTTCGAAGTGAGAGAGACTGCAAAGCATTCGTCTGATGTGAAAAGCGAAATGGCCACTCGGCAAGCCGAGTGGCCATTGAAGCGAAAGGCTGGAAGATCTTAGCGCTGGACGCGGCGGCGAGAAGCCACAGAACCCACTGCCGCCAGACCGGCCAGCATCAACGCCAGAGCGCCAGGCTCAGGGATAGCCGTTACCGACACGTTGTCCAAGCCTACATAGTCGCCAGCAGCGGCGCTGCCTTGAAGGCGGATGGTCACCGGGGCATTGTTACCAATGAAGGACACAGTCTGAGTTTCCCAGTTGATGTTTCCGGTCAACGTTGACGTGAAAATGGGATTCAACGTGCCGCCTTGGGCGCCTGTAACGGTGGCTTGTATAGCTGAAGGCGTCGAAAACAGGGCAGAGCTGCCGAGGTCAAAGCGCAATGTGTAAGGCGTGCCGCCTACGGCGAAAAACGACTGTTCCACGCCACCGCACGGGGTGCAGCCCGGAGTCAGATGGGTCAGGTCCAGAAACTTGGTTCCGGCGCTGGCAGTAAGCTGGCCACCATTAAAGACATTGTGGAACCAGGCCAGTTCGTCACCCACCACGAGCCAGTTGGCGATGGCGATAGAACCGCCGAGCTCTTGAGTGAAACCACTGTTTTGGGCTGAGCCAAGTTCAAAACTGCCGTTCAGCAATTGGGCTTGCGCGCTGCCAGCTATGGCTACCAGAGCAGCCGCCGCAACGGCGCGGAGAGAGATCGATTTCAAAGTCTTCATGATGGGCTGGTGGTTTGGGTTGGGATGGCTGAATGATTGGGGATGTGGCCGCTGCGGTCAACCTGCATGGGCCCCGCATCTGCGGGGTACATGCACCCCTATTCGTGGGGAAAACGGGCTTGGTTGTGCTGGAATTCACGCAACTGGTGCAGATTTCAGCGCGCCTTCACGCTAGCTAAACTCATCACCGTGGAAACCAAGTGGCTCGAAGACTTTGTGAGCCTGGCTGAGACGCGCAGCTTCTCTCGGTCGGCGCAACTGCGGCACGTTACGCAACCGGCGTTTTCGCGGCGGATCCAGGCGCTGGAAGCCTGGGCGGGCACCGACCTGGTTGATCGGTCTTCTTACCCCACCCGGCTGACCCCGGCCGGGGACACCTTGCACAGCCAGGCCCTGGAAATTCTGGGCACCTTGCAGGCCTCGCGCAACATGATGCGCGGCCACCAGGCAGCGGGGCAAGACATGCTGGACTTTGCGGTGCCGCACACGCTGGCCTTCACGTTTTTTCCGCATTGGTTGATGGACCTTCGCAAGAACTTTGGTGACGTCAAAAGCCGCCTGGCCGCACTGAATGTGCACGACGCCGTGCTGCGGTTGACTGAAGGAGGCTGCGAGCTGCTGATCGCTTACCACCACCCGTCGCAGCCATTGCAGCTAAGCCCAGAACGCTACGAGATGCTCAGTCTGGGAAGTGAAACCCTGGCGCCTTACGCACGGGCCAGCGAAGACGGGCGACCATTGTTCAGCCTTCCCGGCCGGCCCGGAGGCAAAGTGCCGTTCCTGAGCTACGCGCCAGGCGCCTACATGGCGCGCATGGTCGAAGTCATCCTCAAGCAGGCCGGTGATGTGCTGGATCTGGACGCCATCTACGAGACCGACATGTCAGAAGGCCTGAAGGCAATGGCATTGGAGGGGCATGGTTTGGCTTTTTTGCCCCACAGTTCGGTGCGCAAGGAACTCAAGGCCCGACGGCTGGTGCCGGCCGCGGCACCGGGTGAACTGCAGCTGACGATGGAAGTGCGCATCTACCGCGAACGGCCCGAAGTGGCTCGCCACGTCAAACCAGGTGTGCAGGCACTGTGGGATTTTTTAGGTCGTCAGGGTGAACCCTAGGCCTCCATGCCACGGTTGCATGAAGGCAGGGAAGATCGGCATTGGCCAGTGCCCTCTGAGCCCGTTACATTGCGCCGCTTCAATGACAAATGCCCAACTGGCAGCAAAAGCCAAGCCGCCTGCGGCATGCTCGTTGGCCCACCGATTGCTTTGTAGCCCGAACCCGTGCGCCAAGCGTTATTTGCTGTCCTCTGTTCTTCTCATCAAGGAGTTTTAATGAAGTTTTCTGCTGTAGTAGTGGCCGCGCTGGCGGTGGTGGGTGTGGGTGTTGCACAAGCGGACACCCTGGCCAAGATCAAGGAAGCAAAAGCGGTCACGATGGGTGTGCGTGAATCGTCTGGCGCGCTGTCTTACACATTGGGTGACGGCAAGTACGCGGGCTTCCACGTCGAGGTTTGCCAGCGGGTGCTGGCCGACGTGCAGAAGAGACTGGCTCTGCCCACGATGGAGATCAAGTACCAGGCCGTGACGTCTCAGAACCGCATACCCCTGGTGCAGAACGGCACTGTTGACATCGAATGCGGGTCCACCACCAACAACGCCACGCGCCAGAAGGATGTGTCGTTTGCCGTCACCACCTTCGTTGAAGAAGTGCGCATTGCGGTGAAAGCCAATTCCGGCATCACCAGCATCGCCCAACTGAACGGCAAAAACGTGGCCACCACCACCGGCACCACTTCGGTGCAGTTGTTGCGCAGGAACGAGCGTGCAACGGGTGTGGACTTCAAGGAGGTGTTCGGCAAAGATCACGCCGACAGTTTCTTGCTGCTGGAGACCGGTCGCGCCGACGCGTTTGTCATGGACGGTCAGATCCTGGCCGGCAACATCGCCAAGAGCAAAGCACCAGGGGACTTCCGTGTGGTTGGTGAAGTGTTGTCGGTGGAACCGATCGCCATCATGCTTCGCAAGGACGACCCAGCTTTCAAGAAAACAGTTGACGACAGCATCATCGCCATGATGCGTTCTGGTGACATGGCCAAGCTGTACGACAAATGGTTTATGCAGCCCATTCCTCCTACCAATACCCGCGTGGGTCTGGCGGTCAGCGATGCCACCAAGACTGCTTGGGCCGCGCCTAACGACAAGCCAGTGGAAGACTACGCCAAGAAGTAAACCGGGCTTCGGGCGCCAGCGGCCTGCGGTGGCTTGAAGCCGCAGCCGCCCACCCAGCGGGCCCGCCGCCCAGGCGGGCCTGTTTCATTTTCCCGCACACCGTGCGGGCCTCAATAAACAACAAGACCCGGGTTCAGCACAACATGGCCATCATGGATTGGCAGGTCTTCTGCAAAGAGACCACTTCAGGTGATGTGGTCGCCAGCTGCTTCGGCAAGGGTGGCGACATTACCTACCTCGACTGGATCTTGTCGGCCTGGGGCTGGACGTTGAGCGTGGCCGTGCTGGCGCTGGTGGTGGCCATGGCCGTCGGTTCGTTGATGGGTATCTTGCGCACGGTGCCCGACAAACGCTTGGCTTTCATCGGCAATGCCTGGACCGAGCTGTTTCGCAACATCCCTCTGCTGGTGCAGATTTTTTTGTGGTACCACGTGCTGCCCTCCATCTTTCCGGTGCTGCAGGGCCTGCCCAGCTTTGTCCTGGTGGTATTTGGCCTGGGGTTTTTCACGTCGGCACGCATCTCAGAACAAGTTAAAGCGGGCATCCAGGCGCTGCCCAAGGGCCAACGCTACGCGGGCCTGGCTGTGGGGCTCACCTTGCCGCAGACCTACCGCTATGTGCTGTTGCCCATGGCCTACCGCATCGTCATACCGCCACTGACCAGCGAGTCGATGAACATCATCAAAAACTCGTCGGTGGCCTTTGCGGTCAGCGTGGCCGAGCTCACGATGTTTGCCATGCAGGCCGGTGAGGAAACGTCGCGCAACGTCGAGATGTACCTCGCAGTCACGGGCTTTTATTTCGTCAGCGCCTTCGCCGTCAACCGCATCATGCTGTTTGTCGAGAACCGCGTGCGGGTTCCCGGCATGATCGGGGCCAAGACATGAACCTCGACTTCAGTTTTTTGAACTGGCAGGTTGTTTCCAGTTTCATCATCAAGGGCCTGATCTTCTCGGTCCAGCTCACGCTGCTGGCGATGGTGGGCGGCATCATCCTGGGCACGCTGCTGGCGCTGATGCGGTTGTCGGGCAAACCCTGGCTGGTAACGCCCGCCGCGGCCTACGTGAACACCATGCGCAGCATTCCGCTGGTGATGGTGATCTTGTGGTTCTTTCTGCTGATACCGCTGCTGACGGGCAAACCGCTGGGTGCCGAGGTGTCGGCGATGATCACTTTCACCCTGTTTGAAGCGGCTTACTACAGCGAGATCATGCGTGCCGGCATACAAAGTGTGCCCAAGGGGCAGGTGCATGCCGGTTACGCGGTGGGCATGGACTACCGGCAGACGATGCAATTGATCGTGCTGCCGCAGGCCTTCCGCAACATGCTGCCGGTGCTGCTGACGCAGACCATCATCCTGTTTCAAGACACCTCGCTGGTGTATGCGATTGGTGCTTACGACATGCTCAAGGGCTTCGAGATTGCGGGCAAGAATTTCAACCGACCCGTGGAAACCTACCTGGTGGCCGCGTTGGTTTATTTCGTGATCTGCTTTTCGTTGAGCATGCTGGTGCGCAGGCTGCAAAACAAAATAGCCATCATCCGGTAGATGGAGCACCCGGTCGCGGGGTACCGCGCCCACCCCCCCGGCCCTGAAAGGGCCCCATCGCGGGGCCTGGGGTTGACCTTAGGAAATCTCCCATGATCGACATCAAAAACGTCAGCAAGTGGTACGGCAGCTTCCAGGTGCTGACCGACTGCACCACCAGCATTCAAAAAGGCGAAGTGGTGGTGGTGTGCGGCCCTTCGGGCAGCGGCAAGAGCACGCTGATCAAAACCGTGAATGCGCTGGAGCCCTTTCAAAAAGGCGACATCGTGGTCGACGGCATCAGCATCTCTGACCCCAAAACCGATCTGCCCAAGCTGCGCAGCCGTGTGGGTATGGTGTTTCAGCACTTCGAGCTGTTCCCGCATCTCAGCGTCACCGAAAACCTGACGCTGGCGCAGATCAAAGTGCTGGGGCGCAGCACCGATGAAGCCAAGACGCGGGGCCTGAAGATGCTGGACCGTGTGGGCCTGATGGTGCACAAAGACAAGTTCCCGGGCCAGTTGTCGGGCGGCCAGCAACAGCGTGTGGCCATCGCGCGCGCGCTGAGCATGGACCCCATCGTGATGTTGTTTGACGAACCCACGTCAGCGCTGGACCCTGAGATGGTGGGTGAGGTGCTGGACGTGATGGTCAAGCTGGCTCATGAAGGCATGACCATGATGGTGGTTACGCACGAAATGGGCTTTGCGCGCAAGGTCAGTCACCGCGTGATCTTTATGGACGCCGGCAAGATTGTTGAAGACTGCAGCAAAGACGACTTCTTCAACAACCCCGACGCGCGAACCACGCGCGCCAAGGACTTTCTGTCGAAGATCTTGCAGCATTGATGCCGTGGTGGGCTGCATCAACTGCGGCCCAAATCGCCGATGTGACAATCTGCGGTTATGCAAGACACCCTGACCATCCGCCGCCCGG
>JANNMQ010000337.1:0-5768 GCA_031398045.1 Rubrivivax sp. | reverse complement strand
ACTGCGGCGCAGGCTCGAACAGTCTGCACCGCACACCGCATTCAACTGGCGCGGACACTCCGACACCGAAACGCTGTTGGGCTGCATAACCGTCTGGGGTCTTGAAGCTGCGCTGCAGGCCTGTGAAGGCATGTTCGCATTGGCGCTGTGGGACCGGCAACGGCGGCAGCTGACGCTGGCCCGCGACCGCCTGGGCGAAAAGCCGATCTACTACGGTTGGCAAAAGGGCTGCCTGCTGTTTGGGTCCGAGCTCAAAGCGGTGCGCGCGCATGGAGCCTTCGAAGGTCGGTGCAACTGGCCCGCCGCCGCCGCTTTCCTGCGGCACAACTACGTGCCGGCGCCGTATTCCATCTACGAAAACATCTACAAGCTGCTGCCTGGCACCTTTCTCACCCTGCCGCTGCAGGTGCTGGATGGCCACCAATCGCCGCCAGAGCCCGCAGCCTACTGGTCGCTGTCAGCAGCCGCTGAGGCGGGTGCCGAGCGCCCTTTTGCGGGCAGCTTTGAAGAGGCGGTGGACGAGCTCGAGTCGTTGCTGAAAAGCGCCGTCGGGCAGCAGTCGTTGGCTGACGTGCCAGTGGGGGCGTTCTTGTCGGGTGGTGTCGATTCTTCGCTGGTGGTGGCGCTGATGAAGGCTGCCGCCGACGCCAAGGTGTTGACGTTTTCAGTTGGCATGCCTGCAGCCGGCATGGATGAGTCGGCGTACGCCCAAGCGGTTGCGCAGCACCTGGGCACGCAACATCTGTCGTATCGGCTGGAACCGTCAGAAGCCCTGGCGCTGATTCCGCGATTGCCGGCCATCTGGGACGAACCGCTGGGTGACAGTTCGCAAATTCCCACCTACATGGTTTCGCGTTTGGCCCGGCAGCACGTGACCGTTTCGCTGTCGGGCGACGGCGGTGATGAATTTTTTCTCGGCTATGCGCAGTACCCCACAGTTGAAAAGCTGTGGCGGACGCGAGGCTATCGCCATCTGCCCTGGCGGCCGCTGATGGCAGGTTTGCGCAAAGCGCGCTCGCTGCCTGCCGTGGACCGGCTCAGGCGCCGCGCAGACACGGTGCTGTCAGCCTGGAGGCAGCCCGACCCCGGGGCGCTGGGGCAGTTCTGGACCGACCGCTACCGTCAGGCAGCGCTGCCGCTGCGCAGCGGTGCCGCCGAGGCCCGGTCGTTGTCGTTCCCGGTTCTGCAGGGTGCGGCAGCGACTGCCGGACTTTGGGATGCGGGCACCTATCTGCCCGACGACATATTGGTGAAGGTGGACCGCGCAGCCATGGCCAACAGCCTGGAAACGCGAGCACCCTTGCTGGACCATCGGGTGGTCGAATTTGCGCTGTCGCTGCCGCAGTCCTACAAACTGCTTGACGATCAGCAGAAGCGAGTCTTGAAAGCCGTGCTTTACCGCCACGTGCCACGCAGCCTGGTCGACCGGCCGAAGATGGGCTTTGCCATTCCCATGTCCAGCTGGTTGCGACTGGAACTGCGGGACTGGGCGGCTTCGCTGCTCGATGCCATTCCCACAGAGTCTTCGCCGTTTGACCGGCCCGCCATACACGCCATGTGGGCCGAACATCAGGGTGGGCATCACGACCACACCGAACGACTCTGGGGCGTTTTGAGTCTGCTGATGTTCATGTCGCCAGCGTGAAGACTGACACGTCCGCCCTGCGCACGAACAGGCGTGTTGTCTACACCGCTGTCTTCGGCAACTACGACGAGGTATCGCCCGTGCAATCCTGCACCGGGCTCGACTTCCTGTGCTTCACGGACAACCCCAACGCGCAACCGGGTGGCTGGCGCGTGGTGCTGGTGCCGACCGACCCCGCCGGCCCGGCGCTGCAGAACCGCCACCACAAGATGCTGGCGCACCAGCATCTCGCGGGTTATGAAGAGAGCCTCTACATCGACGGACACGTGATCCTGAAACAATGTCCGGTGGTGCTGTTCGACAAGTACCTGTCGGCAGGGTCACTGGCGATGCCGGGGCACCCGGACCGCCACTGCGCCTACGAAGAAGCCCGGTACTGCCTGGCTGACGGGAAGGTGCAGGCCGGCGTGATATCGCAGCAGATGGCTGACTACGAAGGCGCCGGATTCCCGCGCCAGCAGGGCCTGACCGAAAACGGCATCATCCTGCGGCGACATCACGAACCTGCCGTGGTCCAGCTGATGGAAGCCTGGTGGCAGGAATACGTGGCACGCGCGCGTCGCGACCAGATCAGCCTGCCTTATCTGGCCTGGAAACAGGGGATCACCATCAGCCTGATTAACGAAGGCCCGCGGGTGGATGGACGGTACTTCACGCTGAAGCCGCACAGTCAGCGCACCCGCTCGGCAATGCACCTGTGGCTGTGGCGACTGGAAGCTTTCAAGCACCGATCATGGCTGCACCGCACCGTGCACACGGTCTACCAGGGCTTGCGCCGGTTGGCAACCGGACGGTGAAACCGGCAACGGTGCGCCCATCATCGGCTCATCAGCGGGCCACCCGTGGCATCCGCTGGCTCATGCGCCCTTGTACGGCCCCTGTCGGCCACGCAGGAAGTCGAGCACACCGTCTGCGATGGCGCCCAGGTTGGGCCGCAGCATCGGCTCGTACCGCAGCATCAGCGCCAGCAAGATGAGGTGAGACAGCAGCAGCTTGCCGATGAAAGCAGGCTCGTGCAGCAGGTGCGAGCGCGCCAGGAACAGGAAGTTCCTGAACATGTAGTAGCGCCGCACCGGCCCGTGCTGTGTATAAAAGCGTTCGAAGCGCCGCCGCACGGCGACCTTGTGCCCCAGTTCATGGTGCAGCAGGGCCCGCGGCGCCTTGTGGATGGCAAAGCCACAACGGCGCACCCGCAAGGAGAAGTCGAAGTCGATGCAGTCGATGAAGTAACCCTCGTTGTAGGGGCCGGCGGCTTGCCAGACTTCCAGGCGCAAGAGGTTGCCCGACGTGATGGCATAAGCCACCGGCCCCGACTTCAATTCAGATGGCGGGTGACCGTGAACCACCAGGTTGGGCGATACGCACTGCACCTGGTTGCGCTGTGCCAGTTCAAGCAATGACTGCACCATGTCCGGTGCCGCCGTGCTGTCCTGGTCCATGGTCAGCAGCCAGGCATAACCCTGGTCAAGCGCCCGACGCGCGCCGTGGTTCAGTGCTGCGCCCAGCCCCAGGTTGGCACCTTGTTCATGCAGCTGGATGCGACCATCGGCTGCCAGGCCGCGCAGCAGTTGCAAAGACGCTTCGTCAGAACCGTTGTCAACCACCAGGATGCACCCCACCTGGCCTTGCAGTGCAGCCACCGTGGCAAGGATGCGCTCGCCCGGTCTGAAGCTCACGACAACGGCCATCACATGCCGTACTTCCGCCATGGCTGGCAGTGCAGGCAGGGCTGTTGTTGACGCCAGTTCGCCGCCGCTGGCCTGTTCGCCGGTGTCCCTGTCTGTTGCGGCCTGTGGCATCAAAACAGTTGCGGCGCCAACCGGTAGGGCATGAGCAGCCGGGTGTAGTGCAAAGAGAACGCCAGGAAGGTCAGCGCGGCCCCGACCACCACCACATAGCCTGTCGCCCGGCTCTTGAAGAAGTGGATCAACATCGGGATCAGGATCACTTCCACGACCAGCAGCAATTCACTCAGCCGCGATGAAATGCCCGGAATGGACGCCAGCGCAAGATGCAGAAAGAGCGCAATGAAGTAGATCTTGATCAGCACCAGAAAGTGCTTGTTGCGTGCCGCCAGTCGAGCGCGGTTGGTGAACAGCAACAAGGCCAGCGCGCAGCGTGCCAAAAACACCGCGTTGAAGATGTTGTCGATATCGGTGTCGGCATAGGTTTCGTAGCTCTTGATTTTCAGTTCTATGAGCTGAATGGGCGCGTAGTCAGCCAGTTCGACGAGATTGAAATTGGCCAGGTACAGCGCCGATCCCACCGGCAGCAGGGCGTAGTAAATCCAGGGTCTGACGCGGTCGGGCTGGATCAGGTACAGCGGCAGAAACACCAACGCTGCGAAGTGGAATGTCGCGGCCAGCAGCGCAAAGCCCAAAAAGGCAAGGGCACGGCGCTCGGTGATGCAGTGCGCGGCCAACAGCAGGAATCCACCGGCCACCGCCGCCCGAATTTGCGTCATCTCCCAGAGCAGGAAAAAGCCACCGAAGTAGACCAGCATCGACGCCAGGGGAAACCGCGACAAACGCGCGATACCGATCAGCTTCAGGCCGATGCCCAAGGCAGCGTAGACCAAAAAGAGCGCCAGCGGGCTGTCCACGGTCCACTTGGCCATCTCGGCCAGCGCCACGAACGTGGGCTCGACGTTACGGAAATCCTTGTACAGAACGTTGTCGTAATAGTCGAGGTAGCCCAGGTAATCATGGTCCACCGAACTGGCGCGCAGCCCTGCCATCAGGAACAGGCCGCCGCCGATCACGTACATCCGCATGCGGGCGGTTCTGCGCGTGCCGAGCTGCATGGCCATCACGAGCAGGAAGCCCGCGTAATAGAAGCTCATCTTCCGCGGGGTGGTTTGTGGAAGATGGCCAACATGTGAGGCTCGGGGCGCTTGCCGTGCAGCAAGCGCCGTGCGAACTTGACGGCCTTGGTCATGCCGGTGTGGGCACGAAAGTCCAGCGTGTGTGCCGCCCGGCAAGTGAATCCGTGCGCTGCGAGCCGGTGTGACAGGCTCTCGACGCTCCATGAACGGACATGTTGCCACTCGTGAAACACCGCACCACATTCAGGGCAGAACCGGGTGGCTGCGTTCAGGTCTTCCTGGTTCGGGGTCGACACGACCAGCACACCCCCTGGGCGCAGCACGCGGAAAGCTTCGTTCAGCGTGCCGCTCAAGTATTCATCTTTCAGGTGCTCCACCACCTCGAACAACAGCACGGCGTCAAAGTGGTCTGGTGGCAGCGCGGAAGGCAACGCCGTCACGTGGCTGGCGCCCTTGAATTGCGGGTGTCCGCCAGCCCGGGCCGTGGCCTTGGCCACCGACTCGGCTGAAAAGTCCAGTGCCGTGTACTGCCAACGTGCGCCCAGCCGCCGTGCGTGTTCCCAGATGAATCCGGGGCCGCAGCCGAAGTCCAGCACCTCCAGCGGCTCTTGCAGAGGCAGGCCGCTGAGACGCAGCATCTGGTCGCCGAACAGGTCTGAAAAATAGACCTCGGAGTACGGTGGCGTGCGCGAGTAATAGTCCCACAGCCGGGAGACTTTCTGGTCGTCCCAATCGATGGCGTGTTCTACGGCCTTGTTCATGCGTTGTTCATTTGGTCGTTGCTTGTGAAGAGCCGGTTCGGCCATCTACGGCCCAGGCGCGCGCGGCGGCCATGACGACGATTATCTGGGACGCGCAAAGCGCCGCGAGCCAGGCCCAGGCGCCCCAGAGCTGAACGCCCGGCAAGCCCAGCAGCAGTGCCACTGCCAGCACCTTCACAGTGAGCGGCAGAACCTCTGCCTGGCGGGCCGAAGCTGCGAGGAAACCGGTCAGCAGCGGCCCGAATATGCCCAGCGCCACCCACAGCAGTGCCGATGCCAGCAAAGGCCCGTGCGCCGCTCCCTGGTTGCCCAGCAAGAACTGCAACACATCGCCCCACATCCAGCCCACGGCTGTGGCCAGTACCCCCACCACCGCCCCATACACCGCCATTACCAGCAGCAGCAAGCGGCGGTAGGCTGCTCTGTCGGTGGCATACAGCTGCACCAGCCGGGGGTAAGCCGCGGTGTGGGTCAACAACAAGGCACTGACCACTGCTCCACTCACGCGTTCGATCGCCGTGTAGGCACCTGCTTCTTC
>JANNMQ010000331.1:0-2200 GCA_031398045.1 Rubrivivax sp. | reverse complement strand
CTGCAACAACTGCGCTTGTTTCAGCGCTTCATTTCAACGCTTTTCCAGGCCCTGTGGTGGCCAGTTTTCAAGGCGAGCACCCAAGGTGAGCCCACGGGAAGCCAGCACTTCCTTGATTTCGTTCAGGCTCTTGCGGCCCAGGTTCGGTGTCTTCAGCAGTTCGGTTTCAGTACGCTGGATCAGGTCGCCAATGTAGTAGATGTTTTCGGCCTTCAGGCAATTGGCCGAACGAACCGTCAATTCCAACTCGTCCACCGGACGCAACAAAATCGGGTCGTGCTGGGTCGGGCGTGTGGTGACCTGGTTGCTCAGTCCGTCAATCGGGCTCGGGTCAATCTGTGCAAAGAATGCCAGTTGTTCGACCAGGATGCGGGCGCTTTGACGGATGGCCTCTTCAGGCGCAATCGAACCGTTGGTTTCGATTTCCATCACCAGCTTGTCGAGGTCGGTGCGTTGTTCAACGCGCGCATTCTCAACCGCGTAGCTCACGCGGCGCACAGGGGAAAATGAAGCGTCCAGAACAATGCGTCCGATGCTCTTGGTGGGTTCGTCGCCATAACGGCGCAGGTTACCCGGCACATAACCACGACCCTTTTCGACTTTGATCTGCATGTCCAGCTTGCCACCCTGCGACAGGTGGGCGATGACATGTTCTGGGTTGATGATCTCCACGTCATGTGGCGTCTGGATGTCGGCTGCGGTGACGGGGCCTTCACCCTCTTTGCGCAGCACCAGCGTCACTTCGTCGCGGTTGTGCAGGCGGAACACCACGCCCTTGAGGTTCAGCATGATGTGCACCACGTCTTCCTGCACACCGTCGATGGCCGAATACTCGTGCAACACACCCGCTATCGTCACTTCGGTGGGCGCATAGCCCACCATGGAAGACAGCAGCACGCGGCGCAACGCGTTGCCCAGCGTGTGGCCGTAGCCGCGCTCGAAGGGCTCAAGGGTGGCTTTGGCACGGTGGCCGCCAAGCGGCTCGATCTGGATGGCCTTGGGCTTCAGTAGTGTGGTTTGCATGAATGTCTTGAGTTCCTGTCAATACCCTCGGCTCGTTACACCGATAAGGCTGATGGACCATGCCGGGGCTGACTGTGGCCGCTTCGCACCCGGCACGCGAAGCACAACCGAAAAACACGCACCACGCGGAAGTCGAACTTCCGGCGGCGGTGCTCTCCATCCTGTTTTTTTATCGCGAGTACAACTCGACGATGAGCGCTTCTTTGATTTCGGCGCCGTACTGATCGCGGTCAGGTGCCTTCTTGAAGACCCCTTCCATCTTGGTGGCGTCAACCTGCACCCAATCGGCCAGGCCGATGCCCTGCGCCAGCTTCAGCGCGTCAACCACCCGCAACTGCGCCTTGGATTTATCGCGCAGCGCAATGGTGTCACCGGCCTTGACCTGGAACGACGGGATGTTCACCACCTGACCGTTTACGGTCAGCGCCTTGTGTGACACCAGCTGGCGGGCCTCGGCACGGGTAGAACCAAAACCCATGCGGTAAACGACGTTGTCGAGACGGCATTCAAGCAACATCAACAGGTTCGCGCCAGTGTTGCCCTTGCGGCGTTCAGCTTCTGCAAAGTAGCGGCGGAACTGGCGCTCCAGCACGCCATACATGCGCTTGACCTTTTGCTTTTCACGCAACTGCAAACCAAAGTCGGAGGTGCGCGAGCCACTGGTGCGGCCGTGCTGGCCAGGCTTGCTGTCGAATTTCGACTTGTCACTGATGGCGCGGCGTGCGCTCTTCAGGTACAGGTCTGTGCCTTCACGGCGGGAGAGTTTGGCCTTGGGGCCGAGCAGTCTTGCCACTTGTTTGGTCCTTGTGATCTGACGCGGCCAGCACCGGCTGAACAGCCGGGTACCGCGCGAGTCTGGCTGGCCATCAAAGATAGCGACGGCTGCGCAGACGGTGGGCTTTAAAGAAACAACCAGCAGGCCGCGAACGGCATGCTGGCTTCGGAGAAAAACCTTTGATTCTAAGTGAGCTGCAATGCCCCTCTTTGGGCCTTGCTTCGGCCTTACCGCCGCCGCAATCAGGTGCAGCCAAGCCACTGCTGGCGCCCCGTGGTGCAGGGGTATGCCGAAGGCCCTTCGGCAATGGCCTAAATTCTTCTGCGCTTCTGCGGCCGGCAACCGTTGTGCGGAACGGGCGTCACATCACTGATGGAGTTGATGCGGATGCCCAGAGAAGCC
>JANNMQ010000325.1:0-1826 GCA_031398045.1 Rubrivivax sp. | reverse complement strand
GGAGGAGCCCGAGCTCTGCGAGGGCGCGGCCTGCAAGGCGACTGAGGACGTCAAGACGTGCCTGCGCACGTCTTGTCGCCTCAGGAGGAGCCCGAGCTCTGCGAGGGCGCGGCCTGCAAGGCGACTGAGGACAGGCAGGCGCTGCATGCTCCCCGAGGGCCCTGGCGCATACTCGCCCGGGCCATTTTCTTTTTCAGCAGCCCGCGCCCTTCCCTTCATGCCCCTACCCGCCGCTCTGGCGCCGTTGCAGCGGCCTGTCTTTCGCAGTCTGTGGCTGGCTTGGCTGGCCGCCAATCTGACGATGTGGATGAACGATGTGGCAGCCGCCTGGCTGATGACGTCGTTGACCACCAGCCCTGTGATGGTGGCCTTGGTGCAGACCGCCAGCACTTTGCCGGTGTTCCTACTGGGCTTGCCCAGCGGTGCATTGGCCGACATCCTGGACCGGCGGCGCTACTTTGCGGCCACTCAACTGTGGGTGGCCGTCAACGCGCTGGTGCTGGCTGGCTTGTCGCTGACGGGCCAGCTCACTGCGCCGGTGCTGCTGCTGTTGACCTTCAGCAACGGCATCGGCCTGGCCCTGCGCTGGCCGGTGTTTTCAGCCATCGTGCCGCAGGTGGTGAGCAAAAGCGAACTGCCATCGGCTTTGGCGCTGAATGGCATTTCGATGAACCTGTCGCGGGTGGTGGGGCCGGTGCTGGCCGGTGCTTTGCTGGCCGCCGTCAGCCCGGCCGCCGTGTTTGTGGTCAACGCCGCGCTGGCGCTGGTGGCCTTTGGCCTCATCCTGGGCTGGAACAGTGAACCCCGCACCAGCGCCTTGCCCGGCGAGCGCTTTCTGGGTGCCATGCGGGTGGGCCTGAACTACGCCATGCAGTCGCCGCGGCTGAAGGTGGTGCTGCTGCGCATATTTCTGTTCTTTTTGCAGACCACGGCTTTGATGTCGTTGTTGCCTTTGGTGGCGCGCGGCCTGCATGGTGGTGGTGCGGGCACTTTCACGGTGATGCTCAGTTGCGTGGGCGTGGGCGCCATCGTGGCGGCGCTGTACTTTCCCTGGCTGCGCGCGCGTTTCAACCGCGACCAGTTTGTCGTTGTGGGCACGGTGTCGCATGCGGTGCTCACCAGTCTGATCGTGCTGGTGCCCGAGCTGTGGGTGGCCCTGCCGGCGATGGTGTTGATGGGCATGTCGTGGATATCGGTGGCCAATTCTCTGTCGGTGGCGGCGCAGGTGGCGCTGCCCGACTGGGTGCGCGCACGCGGCATGTCGATCTACCAGATGTCGTTGATGGGCGGCGCCGCGGCGGGTTCATTGTTGTGGGGCCAGGTGGCTTCATGGACCGACGTGCGCACGGCGGTGCTGGCCGCAGCGGCCACGGGCATGGTGTTGCTGCTGGCCACACGGCGCTTGACCGTGGAAGGCGGCAGCGACATCGACTTCACCCCTGCAGCCGTAGGCGCCATGGCGCCCGAACCCGCCCAGGCTGTGCACCCCGAAGCCGGGCCGGTGATGGTGACGCTGCAGTACCAGATTGACCCTGTGCGTGCCGCAGAATTTGCCGCGGTGATGCAACGCACACGCCGTGCCCGGCTGCGCCAGGGGGCCCTGAGCTGGGGCCTGTTTCGCGACGTGGCGGTGCCCGGGCGCTATATCGAATACTTTGTTGACGAAAACTGGCTGGAACACCAGCGCCGGCTGGAGCGTTTTACGGCTTTTGATGCCGAGCTTCGCGGCCAGCGCATGGCTTTTCACATCGGCGCTGCGCCGCCCGTGCTGCGTCGCTACGTGGCCAACGAGTCGGCCGAGTCCACAGGCCCGCCGATGTAGCGTC
>JANNMQ010000318.1:0-6730 GCA_031398045.1 Rubrivivax sp. | reverse complement strand
TTTTGGTGAAACGGACTACTGGACCACCCGCGTGCATGCGCTGATGGCCGAGCAATTGCTGACCCAGATGCCTGAACCTTCAGCCGTTTAGCTGCTGGCGGTGGCGTTGCTGGCGCTGGCACTGACCGGCAACCGCCGCGGCACCCGAAGCCCCCGCCACACCCCGCACTGCAGGCCCACGCCGCGCTGGCCGTACGCCAAGCGCTGCCGCGCTCTGGCAAGCGCAGGCAAGCGCAAGCGCGCGTCCACCAGCCGGCGTCAGGCCGCTTGCGCGTCCAGCCGAAAAGCGGCTACCGCCTGCCGCAGTTCTTCGGCTTGCTGCCGCAGCGCCTGCGCGGCAGCAGCGCTTTGTTCCACCAGTGCCGCGTTTTGCTGCGTCAACTGGTCCATCTGCGTCACGGCTTCACCGGCCTGCGTGACGCCGGTGCTTTGTTCACGGGCGGCCACGCTGACTTCAGAAATCAAGGTCGACACACGCTGAATGGAGGCCACCACCTCCTTCATGCTGGCCGCCGCCGCAGTGCCCTGTTGGGTGCCGGCGTCAATGCGGGTCACGCTGTCGCCGATCAGCACCCGTATCTCGCGCGCCGCCGCAGCCGAACGCTGGGCCAGCGCACGCACCTCCGCCGCCACGACGGCAAAACCGCGCCCTTGTTCACCGGCGCGTGCAGCTTCCACCGCCGCGTTCAGTGCCAGGATGTTGGTCTGAAACGCAATGCCGTCGATGGTGCCGATGATGTCGGCAATGCGGCCTGCGCTGTCTTTGATCTGCTGCATGGTGCCGGCCAGCGCTTCGACTTCGAGGCCGCTGCGGGATGCGGTTGCACTGGCCGAAGACGCCAGGCCGCTGGCTTGCGCTGCGCTGTCGGCGCCGCTGGCGATGGTGGTGCGCAGTTGCTCCATGGCCGCTGCCGTTTGCTCCAGCGAACTGGCCTGCGATTCGGTGCGCGCCGACAGGTCCTGGTTGCCATCGGCAATCTCGCGGCTGGCGGTGGCCACCAGGTCGGCATTGCCGCGCACGTTGCTGACCACGCCTTTGAGCGACATCGTCATCTGGTCCACCGCGGCCAGCACGCTGCTTTGGTCACCCACACGCAAGGCCATCCTGGCGCTGAAGTCGCCCGCCGCAACGCGCGCCACAGCCTCCCTCAAGGCATTGGGCTCGGCGCCCAGTTGACCGGCCAACCAGCGGGCGGTGACCACAGAAACCGCAATGCCGGCCAAGAACAGCGCCAGCGTCAACCCCACCAGCAACAACAGGTTGCGCTGCGACGAGACCACACGCGCTTCCAGTGTGGTTTCCAACACGCCCAGCGTCTGGCCCATTTCCGCATACAGGCCGTCAATGATGCGCGTCATCTCTTTGAAAAAATCGGCGCTGGAATGCGTCAGCTGATCCGGCTTCACGACATGGGTGCGGATGTACGCGGCAGCGCCTTGGCCCAGTTCGCCCATCTTCTGCACTGAAGCCTTCAGCACCGGGGTTTCACCATCGAAGGTCTCGGTGGCACGGGTCAGGTTCATCTTGACGCGGGAAAATTTGTCTTCCATGCTGGCGGTCAAGCCGGCATAACGCGCCCGGTCCACGGCTTCGACGGTGCCGCCCGCCGACAGCAGGTTGGCACCGCGGGCGCGCAACTGGCCGGTGAATTCGATCATGCGCGGCGCTTCCTGCAGCGCGCCGATGACCATGAAGTAGGTGCTGGGGTGGGGGTCGAAGATCAAGGCCCAGTGGTCAAGCCCGGCGTCCAGCATGGCCAGCATGCCCGACAAGGCCGCGGTGTGTGCAGCCGACGACTGGGGCCCGTTCAACTTGCGTTCGTTGACGCTGGCCCGCAGCGTCTGCCACGCCACCTGCGTCTCGCCCAGCCGCGCCTTCAGCGTGCCCGACCCGCCACCGGCGGCCAACACGGCATCGCGGTAACGGTCCAGCGCCTGGTCCACTTCCTGGGCCTTCGCCGCGCGCGCGGCAGCGGCTTCTTCTTTGCCACCCAGCCACACTGCCGACAGCCCGCGGTGCTGCTGCAGCCGTTGGATGGCATCGAGCAGCGCCCGAGACGGTGCGATGCCCTGCAACTCGGTCTGCACGGCATCAATTTCGGCCCAGGCGCGCTGCAGGTACAAACCGGCCGGCACCAGGATGGCCAGCGCGTTGATCAGCAGGATCAGCAGAAACCTGCGGGACGTGGTCATGGGCTTCCTTGTTGGGCGCGGGTTGTGACGGGGCGGTGGACTCTCCACGCCCGTTATTGGGTCGGATTTTCAGTCGCCAGGACCTGCGCAAGAGGCCGGATGTGACTGGCCAACGTGGCCCATCTTCTGGCCACGGACCAGCACCGTGCCGCCGCTGCAGGCGGCCGCGCTTGCCAGCACTGAGTGGCCACCGCCGCCCCACGCCACTCGGCCACAATACCCACCTGCACAGGCTCGACTGCCAGCCGCGGCACCCCTGACGCCATGACACGAAAAGAGCCATAGGACGAACCCTCCTTTGGCGTTGCTCGTACCCTGTGCGGCGCTGGGCAGTTGCGAGCGTGGGCGCCTTGCGGCCGATCACAACCCCTTCCGATGTGCACGCTGCTTTCTCTGGCAGCCGCTGCGCAGCGGTTTAACCTTGCAGTGAACCTTGCATTGCCCCTGCAACAAAGTGAGCATGACCAGCAACCGCACCGACACCACAGCCCGCGCTGACCACATCCAGACCACCATCCAGCGCCACCACATCACACAGCGCGGGCAAGCGCAGCCGCCGATGGTCTTTGCGCACGGTTTTGGCTGCGACCAACAGATGTGGCGCTTCGTGGCGCCGGCCTTCGAGCCCAGCCACCGGGTGGTGCTGTTCGACCACATCGGCTGCGGCCAGTCCGACCGGGCGGCCTACAACCTGCAACGCCACGCCAAGCTCGAAGGTTATGCCCAGGACGTGGTCGACCTGCTCGACGGGCTGGACCTGCACGACGTGGTCTACGTCGGCCATTCGGTCAGCGCGATGATCGGCCTGTTGGCTGCTGCCGAGCGGCCAGCCCGTTTTGCCCAGCTGGTGTTGTTGGGGCCGTCACCACGCTACCTGAACAACCCGCAAACCGGCTACGTGGGCGGCTTCGAACGGGGCGACATCGATGGCCTGATCGACATGATGGACAGCAACTTGCTGGGCTGGGCCGACTACCTGGCGCCGGTGGTGATGGGCGCCGACAGCACGGCTGAACTGACCGATGAACTGAAGGCCAGCCTGTGCGCGGCCGACCCTTACATCAACCGCCGCTTCGCGATGGCCACCTTCCTGGGCGACAACCGCGCCGACCTGGCCCGCGTGCAGGTGCCCTGCGTGATCCTGCAATGCGCCCATGACGCCATTGCGCCGCGCGCCGTGGGCGACTACCTGCACCAGCACCTGGCCGGCAGCCGGCTGCAGGTGCTGGACGTGACCGGCCACAGCCCGCACCTGACCCACCCGCAGCTCACCATCGACGCGCTGCGCGCCGCGGTGGCGGGTGGCTGACCGGGGGCCTGCGCCGATGGCGATGGCGATGGCCCCGCAAGGTGTGCCGCCCGTCGGTCTGCCAGGGCCTGACGACCTGCCCTGCGCGCTGGCCACCCTCAGTGCAGCGGGCCTGGTGCTGGGCGTGAACCCCGCCTTGTGCGCGCTGGTGGGCCGCGACGCCGCCGCGCTGGCCGACCAGCCTTTCGACACCCTGCTGAGCGCCGCCGGCACGGTGGTCTATCAGAGCTATCTGCTGCCCTTGCTGCGGCTGCACGGGCACTTGCAAGAGTTTTCCATCAGCCTGAAAACGGCCGGCGGCTCCGCGCTGCAGGTCTTGCTCTACGCCAGCAGCCGCAGCGTGGGCACACAGCGCGTGCATGACCTGGTGATGGTGCCGATACGCCAGCGCCGCCGCATCGAAGAAGAGATGCTGCGTGTCAAGGCCGCCGCCGACGAGTCGCCGACCATGATCTTCCAGCTGCTGTGCCTGCCCGATGGCAGCGGCCACTTTCCGTATGTCAGCGAAGCGGTGCGCACGCTGTATGCCTGCACGCCGCAGGCCGCGCGCGAATCGGCCGACGCGGTGTTCGGCCGCGTGCTGGCCGAAGACCGCGCGCCGCTGCTGCTGGCACGCAGCGCCGCCGGCACCACCGGCAGCGCCTGGCGCGCCAGCGCGCGCGTGCGCCGCGCCGACGACAGCCTGGCCTGGCATGAATTCAGCGCCTCGCCAAGAAGCCTGGCCAACGGGGTGACGCTGTGGCACGGCCATGTCGCCGATGTCACGCAGCGCCGCGAGATGGAGCGCGCCCTGGCCGACCGCGCTGCCGAGCACCAGGCCAGCCAGGCGAAGAGTGAATTCCTGGCCCGCGTCAGCCACGAATTGCGCACGCCGCTGAACGGCATCCTCGGTTTCACCCAGCTGCTGGCCAGCCAGGATGCAGACAACCTGCGCGACGACCAGCGCCGCCGGCTGGCCATCGTGCAGACCGCCGGGCAAAGCCTGCTGCACCTGATCAACGATGTGCTCGACATCACCAGCATCGAGATGGGCCAGCTCAATCTGCACCCCGTGCCGCTGCCGCTGGGTGCGGCGGTGGACGCAGCGCTGGCGCTGGTGGAACCCCTGGCCCAGGCCGCCGCCGTACGGCTGGCGCGCAGCGACATGGCCGGCCTGGTGCTGCAGGCCGACGCAAACCGCCTGCAACAGGTGCTGGTGAACCTGCTGTCCAACGCCATCAAGTACAACCGCCCGGGTGGTCACGTGGACGTGCACGCGCAGGCCGAGGTGGCGGGCGCGGACGGCCTGGCGATGGCCTGCATCGAAGTCGCCGACACCGGCCTGGGCATGAGCACGCAGCAGCAACAGCAGCTGTTCCAGCCCTTCAACCGCCTGGGTGCCGAGCGCGGCACCGCCGAGGGCACCGGCCTGGGCCTGGTGATCAGCCGCCACCTGGTGCAGCTGATGCAGGGCCGCATCGGCGTGCACAGCAGCGCCGGCCAAGGCAGCTGTTTTCAGGTGCGGTTGCCGCTGGCCCAGGCGGTGCATGGGGTGCCGGCTGAAGCCGGGCCGGGCGGCACCCCTGGCCTGCCGCCGCCGACGCGCGGCCGGGTGCTGTATGTGGAAGACAACCCGGTCAATGCGCTGCTGATGGAGGCCATCGTCGGGCTGCGCCCCGGCGTGCAGATGCGCGTGTGCACCGACTGCGCCCAAGGCCTGGCCGCTGCGCTGGCCGAGCCGCCCGCGCTGCTGCTGCTGGACATGCACCTGCCCGACGGCGACGGCATCGGCCTGCTGCAGACCCTGCGTGGCCATGCTGCACTGGCGGCGGTGCCGGCGGTGGCCGTGTCGGCTGCTGCCAGCAGCGATGACCTGCTGCGTGCCCGGGCTGCCGGCTTCGCCGCCTATTGGACCAAGCCGCTGGAGGTGGACGAGGTGCTGGCCGGGTTGGACAGCCTGCTGGCGGCAGAACCCCCATCGCAGGGCTGAGCGCTTTCCAAGGCCCTGGCGACAGCCAGCGTGCGCGAAGCAACCGGCTGGGCGCAGATTGCACCCGCACCCCGGGCCGCAACGAAGGGACGGCTCAAGAGCCACCGACCGGGCGCGCCACGAGGGCCGGCAGCGGCACCAGGCTGTAGCCCGCGGCCAGCAACACCAGCCACACCGCTTGCGCCGTGGCCACCGCTTCGGCGTTATCACCGTGCACACAGATGCTGCCCACGGCGCACGGCAGCCGTTTGCCGTGGATCGAGACCAGCGCGCCGCCTTCCAGTAGGGCCATTACATGGCGCACGCTGGCTTCGGCGCCATGCACCATGC
This sequence comes from Rubrivivax sp., assembly GCA_031398045.1. Classification (GTDB taxonomy): domain Bacteria; phylum Pseudomonadota; class Gammaproteobacteria; order Burkholderiales; family Burkholderiaceae_C; genus Rubrivivax. The sequence goes on along the minus strand of JANNMQ010000318.1, from coordinate 929 downwards.
ACCATGGCTTGCGGGTGCGCGCGCGACACCAGGTCACCGTCGTCGGTGTAGTTGCGGTCGGCAAAAAATTCTTCCACCACCGGCGGGCCGCATTCGTGGCCGGCCTTCACCAGTTCTGACAAGGCCGGCGCCAGCAGAATGAGGTCGGCGCTGACGGCGCTGACAGCGTTGACGACGATGAAGGCACGCGCCACACAACGTGCCCATTCGATGTCTTCGCTGGCACCGTTGCTCAACGCGCCATGCACCTTCACCTGCGTCACCGCATGGCCCTCGGCGGCAGCGATGCCCTGCAACGCGCCCATTTGATCGACCACCATGGCCTCCCGTTCAGCGGGCTTCAGGTCCCTGCGGCGGCGGCCAAAACCCTGCAGGTCGGGGTAGCTGGGGTGGGCGCCGATGCTGACCCCGTGGCGCTTGGCGGTGGCCACCGTCTGACGCATCACCCGCGGGTCGCCGGCATGAAAACCACAGGCCACGTTGGCTGAATTGACGATTTGCAACAGCTCGCTGTCGCGGCCCATGGTCCGGGCGCCGAAAGACTCGCCGAGGTCGGCATTGAGGTTGATGCGGGGTGCGGGCGCCGCGCAGGTCTTTCCCGCCGACCTGACGTTCAAGGCACCCAAGCAAAACCGCATGACCACCAGCGCCGGGGCGCTACGGTTCAAGCATGGCGAGCCGGGCAGTCAGGGTTTAGCGGTTGCGGACCTGTCGGTGTTTCGTCAATCGATGTGTCTGCGGTCTGTCTCTGCAGTCTGTCTTGTCACGCCGGGCGCTTCAGCACCAGCGTCAGGATGTCGTAGCTGGCCACCACTTCATCCAACTGGTTCGTCACCTGCACATCCCAGGCGACCACGCCTTGCGCCGGCTGGTCTCTGCGCGGCGGCCGCTCGGTCTTGCGCTTGGCTGTAAGCCGGGCGCGGATGGTG
>JANNMQ010000310.1:0-2221 GCA_031398045.1 Rubrivivax sp. | reverse complement strand
CGCGGTTCAAAAGGTTTGGGCAGGTAGTCGTCGGCACCCAGTTCCAGCCCGACCACGCGGTCCATCACGTCACCGCGGGCGGTCAGCATCAGCAGCGGCAGCCGGCTTTCTGGGCCAGGGCTGCGGCGGATGGTGCGGCAGAGTTCAAAGCCGTCCATCTCGGGCAGCATCACATCCAGGATGGCGGCGTCAAAGGCCTGGCCGGGGCCGGTGTGTTGCAGCAGCGCCAGGCCGGCACTGGGTGTGGTGGCGTGCTGCAAATCAAAACCGTGGCGCCTGAAAAAGGCCGCCAGCGGCGGCCCCAGGTGCTCGTCGTCGTCAATCAGCAGCAGGCGGCGCATGGTGGCATTGTCAGCCTTGGGCTGCGGCGCGGGCGCTACCGCGTATCAGCCACGCTGGCCCCAGCCCTTGCCGCGGTGGCCGCGCTGGTTCATGAATTCACGCACCTGGGCCTGCTGTTCGGGCTTCAGGCTGTCGTAGAAATCGGCCATGGCGGCCACCACGGCGGGCGACTGCGAGGTCACGGCTGTCACCTTGCCTTCGATCAAGGCACTGGCTTTGGCACGGTCAAACTGGGGGCCAGCCATCAGCCCCTGCAGCTCGGCGCGCGGGTCGGCGCTGCTGCCCACCAGCGCGTTGCGCTGTTCGCGCAGCTTGTCGGCCAGCGTGCCCAGTTTGGCCTTTTGTGCGGCGTCCAGCGACAGCTTGCTGCCCACGCGGTCGACGAGTTTGGTTTTCATCTCCATCGCGTCGGCTTCACTCATCTGCCGCCAGCCGTGGTGGTGGCTGTGGTGGCCGCAAGCGGCCAGCGTTCCACCCAGGGCCAGGGCGCCTGCAAGGGCGATCAGGGTGCGTTTGATCCAGGTTTTCATGGTGCTGTGCTTTCAGGGTTGGCGGGCCGTTGGTTGGCAGTAAGGCCCGCGGTTGAACATGGCGCCATCTTTGCGTGCCGGGGCTTTGTTGTCCTTTCACGGCGGTATCGCTGCGTAACGTTTTTTGTCGAGGTCGACGTTGCCAGGGTGGTGGAACAATCTGGCGCACCCAGCGACATCTTTCATTCAGGAGAAAACAGCATGAATCTCAAAGGCAAAACGGCGCTTATCACGGGCTCCACCAGCGGCATCGGTTTGGGCATGGCCGTCAGCCTGGCAGGCCAGGGCGCCCGCATCGTGCTGAACGGCTTCGGCGACGTCGAGGGCCCCAAGGCCACCATCGCGGCGCTGGGCGTGGAGGTGGACTACCACGGCGCCGACATGAGCAAACCCGCCGAGATCGAAGCCATGATGGCTTTTGCCGCGCAGCGCTTCGGCGGTGTGGACGTGCTGGTCAACAACGCCGGCATCCAGCATGTGGCCCACGTCGAGAACTTTCCCGTTGAACGTTGGGACGCCATCATCGCCATCAACCTGAGCAGCGCTTTCCACACCAGCCGCTTGGCCATACCCGGCATGCGAGCCAAAAACTGGGGCCGCATCATCAATGTGGCCAGCGCCCACGGCCTGGTGGCCAGCGCTGCGAAGAGCGCGTATGTGGCGGCCAAACACGGCATCGTGGGCTTTACCAAGAGCGCGGCGCTGGAGCTGGCCACCACGGGTGTCACCGTCAACGCCATCTGCCCCGGCTGGGTGCTGACGCCGCTGGTGCAGAAGCAGATCGACGCCCGCGCCGCCGCTGGCAACATCAGCGGGGACCAGGCACGCACCGAACTGCTGGGCGAAAAGCAGCCTTCGCTGCAGTTCACCACCCCCGAGCAACTGGGCGACCTGGCGCTGTTTTTGTGCTCACCCGGCGCCGACAACGTGCGCGGTGTGGCCTGGGCGGTGGACGGGGGCTGGACGGCGCAGTAGGGCCGCTGCACAGCCCCGATCATTGCGTGCAATGGCGCTGTGTCCTGCCATCTGCACGGCACGCTCCTGGTTTCAGCTTTCGGCTGTGAAGCCCACGCGCTTGACCAGCGGGCCCCAGCGTTCGGTTTCAGCGCGGGCGCTGCGGGCCATTTCTTCTTGTGTGGAGCCCTGTGCCAGCAGGCCCACCACGGCAAGGCCGTCTATCACGCTCTTGTCGCGCAACGCGGCATTGATGGCCGCGTTGGCAGCGGCCAGCACGGCGGCCGGTGTCCTGGCTGGCGCGTAAAAGCCAAACCACTCTTCGGTGGTGAGCTCGGGAAAGCCCTGTTCTGCAAACGTGGCCACATCAGTGGCAAAAGGCAGGCGCTGCCGCC
>JANNMQ010000154.1:0-2446 GCA_031398045.1 Rubrivivax sp. | reverse complement strand
GACGGGTGGTTCATCAGCCTGCGCCGGCTCTGCCTGCGCACAGTTTCAGCAACGGCATGCCTCCAGGTTGGCCGTCGCAGACCCCGCAGGCGCCTGTCGCCTCGTACCAGATCCACTATCCGCGTGTGACCCTGCCATCCCTTCCTGATTCACAAGACGTCGAGCGCTTCGGCCGCAGCCACCGGCTGGCGATCGTGACTGCCTTTGTCGCGCTGCTTGCGGGCACGGGCATCACCGCTGTCGCCGTTGCACCCCTGGTGCCCGATGCCGCCTTGCTGCCGCAGAGGCTGGTCGTCGAGGCGGTCACGCCGACCGGCCTGCGAGATCAGCTCGACGCGCTGGCGGCGCAAGAACTGACGCTGACCCGCAGCGACGTCACCCGCTCCACCGACACTGTCGATGCCTTGTTGGCCCGCTTGGGCGTGCGTGACACGGCGGCAGCGTCGTTCCTGCGTGGCGATGCGCTTGCACGCCAGATCTTGACTGGTCGGGGTGGCAAGCTGGTGCAGGCCAACACCCACAGCGACGGCTCGCTGCAGGACCTGGTGGTGCGCTACCCCAGCGAACTCAGCGAGCTGGCAAAAAGCCACTTCAACCGGATGGCGGTGCTGCGCGGCCCCGACGGGCGCTGGAAGACGAGCCTGCGCACTGCACCGTATGGCAGCACCAGCCGACTGGCCAGCGGCACGATCCGCAGCAGCCTGTTCGCCGCCACCGACGAAGCCGGCCTGCCCGATTCGCTGGCCGCCGAACTGGCCGATATTTTTTCGACCGACATCGACTTCCACCGCGAGTTGCGTCGTGGCGACACCTTCAGCGTCGTCTATGAATCGCTCACCGCCGACGGTCAACCCGTGCCCTGGAACGAAGGTGCAGGCCGCGTGATGGCCGCGGAGTTCGTCAATGGCGGGCGCGCCCACCATGCGGTCTGGTTTGCTCCCACCACCGGTCGCGGCGCGTACTTCGACGTCCAGGGCCAGAGCAAACGCCGCGCGTTCCTGGCCAGCCCGATGGAGTTTTCGCGCGTCACCTCCGGCTTTGCGATGCGCTTCCATCCGCTGATGCAGACCTGGCGAGCACACCTGGGCGTGGACTACGGCGCCCCCACGGGCACACCGGTACGCAGCGTCGGCGACGGCCTGGTCGACTTCTCCGGCTGGCAAAACGGCTACGGCAACGTGGTGCAGGTCAACCATGGCGGCGGCAAGACGACGCTGTACGCACACCTGAGCCGCAACGATGTCAAGGTCGGTCAGCGTGTGCAACAGGGCCAGCGGGTGGGCGCCGTCGGCAGCACGGGCTGGTCCACTGGGCCCCATCTTCACTTCGAGTTCCGCGTCAACGGCCAGCACCAGGATCCCCTTCGCGTGGCCAAGACGGCCGAGACGCTGGCGCTGGACGCAACCTCGCGACCGCAGTTCAGCGACCTCGTGCGCACTGTGCAGGCCAAGCTCGACGTCGCCGAAACCCTGGTCGGCCAGCGACGCTCGATCGAGTAGGGCTGCGGCCCCGCGCACATGGCCTGGTTCATCGGGCTGATGTCCGGCACCTCGCTGGACGGCGTCGACGGCGTGCTGGCCTGGTCAGACGACGCAGCAGCTCCTGACCTGGTTACTGCAATGCAGTCCCGCGGGCACGCCTACCGCCCGTTGGGCGACCCCTTGCGCGCCGAGCTGCTGGCGTTGAACCGCAGTGGTGCCGATGAACTCCACCGCGCCGCGCTGGCCGCCAACCGCCTGATGGTTGTCTACGCGGCCGTGGTTGCCGATCTCCTGGCTGATGCCGGCCTGGCGCCGCGCGACATCGTGGCGCTGGGCGCCCACGGCCAGACGGTGCGCCACCGCCCGGGCGAGTTCGACGGCCTGGGCTACACCTGCCAGCTTGCCAACGGCGCGCTGCTTGCCGAACGCAGCGGCATCGACGTGGTCTGCGACTTTCGCAGCCGCGACGTGGCCGCGGGCGGACAAGGTGCCCCCCTGGTACCCGCTTTTCACGCCGGCTGCTTTGCCCAAGCTGGGGTCTGCGTGGCGGTGCTCAACCTTGGCGGCATCGCCAACCTCACGGTGCTGGGGCCGCAAGGCCAGGTGCTGGGTTTCGACTGCGGCCCGGGCAACATGCTGATGGACCTGTGGTGCCAGCAGCACCTCGGTCGCAGCCACGACAAAGGCGGCGAGTGGGCCGCGGGCGGCCGGGTCGACGATGCACTTCTGAATGTCTTGCTGCAGGAGCCGTACTTCGCGCGTCGCCCACCCAAGAGCACCGGACGCGATCTCTTCGACGCGGCCTGGTTGGACCGCATGCTGCGTGTGGCGACGACTTCAACGCAGGACGTGATGGCCACGCTGACCGAGCTGAGCGCACACGCGGCGGTGGACGATCTGAATCGTCATGCACCGGACTGCCGGGAGTTGCTGGTGTGTGGAGGAGGGGCCTTCAACGGCCACCT